>JANWYN010000011.1 GCA_025055235.1 Candidatus Roseilinea sp.
GTCGGCGTCAGCTTCGGGTTCTTCAGGATGTCCTCATAGGTGAAGCGAATATCCTCAGTCGTGACCGGCTGACCGTCCGACCACTTCAGGCCTTCGCGCATCTTGAAGGTGATGGTCTTGCCGTCGTCGCTGACGGTGAAGCTCTCGAGCACGTTGCCGCGAATGGCGTCGGTGCCGATGCCGGGCGAGATCAGCAACGGCTCGTTGGCCATCACGAAGAAGTCGGGCGACCAGTTAGCCACGGCATGGGCCGAGCGTAGTGTGCCGCCATACTTGCCGGGTTGCCAATCGGGCAAGTCTTTCTCGGACACGAGCACACCCGGGCCGACCACGAACGGCACCTTGGGCAGGCGTTCGGCCAGCGGCGGGATCTTGCCGGCCTTCTCCAGCTCTTCAAGCATCGGCGCCTGCTTATACGTCGTCGGAGCGGCCGGCGTCGGGCCCTCGGCGGGCTTAACTTCCGCCGGCGGCGCAGCCGGAGCGGCCGTAGCTTCGGCAGCCGGCGCCTGAGCGGGAGGTTGTTCGGCAGGGCCGGCCGCAGGCGCGCAGCTCGCGATGACCGCTGCTGCAGCGAATAGCCCTACCGCCTTAGCGAAGCGACTTGGCTTGTGCATGGTTCACTCTCCTGGTAGTGTGAATAGCGGGTGGTTGTTTGTGACCTTTCTAAAAGAAGCAGACTCCACAGACTGCCTTGCAACAGGATTACGATTCTCAAACGTTCTCACTCGATAGGCCGATCACCTCCTCGATGCATCATCCAAGCAGATGCAAATTTCGAATGACGCGCGACGCCAGACGCTCAGTAGCGCCTCGCTTCCCACACCAGCGGGAAGTGTTCGCCGCGCATCACCTCGCCGTCTTGCACTTCGACGAAGGGCTTCATGATGTGGTTGCCGCTGGCCACGTAGCGCGTCTCCTCCGTCATGTAGTGGATGGCGATGGCCCGGCGCGGGCGCGGGCTCTTGTTGTCAGGTGAGCCATGCCACGTCAGCGCGTGGTGGTAGTGCACTTCGCCCTTCTTCACCGGACAAGGCCTGACCTCGATGCGGTGGCCCTGAAATTCGGCCGGCATCGCGTCGAAGGTGCGCACATGCTCGCGGATGAAATTCATCTGGTTGCCCCATAGGTGCGAGCCGGGCACCATCCACATGCAGCCGTTGTCTACATCCACATCGTCGAGCGCCACCCAGGCCGATACCTCAGTCATCGGTGCGAGGATCGGCCACAGTGGCGCGTCCTGATGCCACATCGTGGTGCCGCCATAGGCCGGCGGCTTGTATTGCACTTGGTCATGCCAAATGCGCAACTGCGACGCGCCGGTGAGCTGGGCCATCTCCTCGGCGATCTGCTGGTTGAAGATCACCAAGTCGCGGAAGGGCCGGCTGGCTTCCCAGATGTTGACGATCTGCCAGACCGGCGCATCGGGGCGATCCCCGTTGAGATTGCGCAGCGAGACCGGCTGCGGAACACCGGGCTTGCCATGCTGCTCGATGACGCGCCGGATCTCTGCGCGCAGCAGCTCCACTTGTTCGTCGGTGAGCACGCGGCCGCCGCGCACGTAGCCGTTGCGGTGAAATTCGCGGATCTGTTCTTCTGAAAGCATCTTTCTACCTCTCGGTCACAACTTCGTGATGCGCCGGCGGCAGGAAGAGGCAGCGATGAAATCCTCGACGCATCCGGCGCAGGCCACAGCAGCAGCCGGCGCCTTTTGCAATCGTTCGATGATAGTAAGTATTGTGGCGAGGCTCTGTCAATCAGTCAGCGAAATTTGTCGAAACAACAATCTTCTGCATTCATCCTCGTTCAAGGCGTCACAAAGCACATTCTGTCATCTGTGCAATTGACAAAGGCGTTGCAGTTTCTACAATCCTTGATACGCGCCATGAAGCCATCGGAGCGCCAAGACCAGATCATCGCCCAGTTGCTCGAGCACGGCTCCGTCCACATCATGGAGCTATGCGAGCGCTTCCAGGTCTCCGAAGGGACGATTCGCAACGACCTGCGCACGCTGCAGGCACAGGGGAAGCTCATCCGCACTCACGGTGGCGCCGTGCCGGCGGACGTAGCTCACCCGGTGCTCGCCCGCAAGAGCAACGGGCTGCACAGGGCCGCCGGCGACGACGCGCGCTACATCGCCCAGATTCACAGCATCGCCAAGCGCGCTGCCGAACTCGTCAACGAAGGCGACCTGATCGCGCTGTGCGGCAGCCCGATCACCCGCGCGCTGGCCGTGGAGATCGTGGCGATGAAGTCGCTGGTCGTGTTCACCAACAGCCTGGACATCGCCCAGAAGCTGGCCCACAACCCGGCGCACACCGTGATCCTGATCGGCGGGCAAGTGCGCGCCGGGCGCGACGCGCTGGACGGGCCGATCGCCGCCGGTGTGCTCGAACGCATCCGCGTGAACAAGGCTTTTATCCCCTGCGACAGCGTCAACGCAGCGCAGGGGTTCGCCAGCAACGACCTCACCGATGCGCAGATCAAGGCCGGCATGGTCGCCTGCGCCGATAACGTGATCGTGCTGGCGACAGAAGACGCGCTTGGCAAGCCCGGGCTGATGAGCTTCGCCAGCCTGAACCAAGCGCAACAGCTCATCACGACGAACGGTGCGCCGGCCGAGATGGTAAACGCGTTGGTCGCCGCTGGCGTGCGCGTGTCGTTGTGCGGCGAACGTATCACCGAGATATGCAGCGACAGCTCGCTCGAACGCACCTGGCGCATCGGTTTCGCCAACCTCAACGAGCAACAGGACTTCGCCGTCATGGTGCGCGAGAGCATCGAGCGTGCCGCCGCAGCAGCCGGCAACATCGAATTGATCTTGGCCGACAACGAAGCCAATGTCGAGGTTGCCATCGAGAATGCGCGCCGGATGCTGGAAGCGAAGGTGGACCTGGTCATCGAGTATCAGCAGGACGAACGCACGAACTACGCGCTGATGGACATGTTCCGCACCGCCGGCGTGCCGGTCATTGCCATAGACATTCCCATGCCCGGGGCGGTCTACTTCGGCGCGGATAACTATCGCGCCGGCCGGATCGCGGGCGAAGCGGCGACGGCCTGGATCCGCGAGCACTGGAACGGCCACTTGGACAAAGTGGTCTGCTTGGAGCAGTCCGAATCCGGCGCGATCCCTGCAGCGCGCATCCAGGGCGCGCTGGCGACCTTGCGCAGCCACTTTCCGCTGAAGGACAGCGACATCTTGCACTTCGAGACGCGCGGCATGCTCGACGAATCGCGCTCGGCAGCGACGCAGGCACTGCGCAACATCCCGTGGGGCCGGCGCGTGTTGTTCATCGGCATCAACGCCAATTCGGCCATCGGCGCGCTGGAAGCCGCCGAAGTGCTGAGCCGTCAGGCCACCACCGCCGTCGTCAGCCAGAACGTAAGTAAGTCCATCCGCCGCGAATTGCGCCGCAACAACCCGATGCTGATCGGCGGCGTGGATTACTTCCCGCAAATCTACGGCGAGCGCGTCATCCCATTGGCGCTGCAGATGCTGGCCGGCCAATCCGTGCCGCCGGCTGCCTACACCGACCACGTGCTGGTGACGGCGGAGAACGTTCATCGCCTCTATCCCGAAGATGCAACCAGCGCGCCGGTCACCGGACTGGCGCCCCGCCCGAAGCCTGCATCGCCGGCAAACGTCGCGCGCCGCAAATCTCACATCGTCGCAATGAGGACATCATGACCTTGAAAGTCGCCGTCGTGGGCATGGGCAACATCGGCTCGATCCACGCCCAGGTCTACAAGGACAATCCTAAAGTCGAACTGGTCGCAGTGTGCGACGCCATCCCGGAGAAGGCCGACGCCGCCGCCCGCAAGTTCGGCGTGCGCGCGTTCTACAGCGTGCAACAGATGCTCGACAGCGGCATCGCGCTGGATGCATGCAGCGTGTGCACGCGCGGCGAAGAGAACGGCAGCGAGCATTACCGGCCTACCATGGAGCTGTTGCGCGCCGGCATCCCGGTGCTCGGTGAGAAACCGATCTCCAATGTGATCGAGGAGGGCGAGGAGATGGTGGCGCTGGCCAAGGCCAAGCGCATCCCCTACGCCATCAACCTCAACCACCGCTTTACGCCGGCCGCCCGGCGCGCCAAGGAGTGGGTGGAGAGCGGCCGGCTGGGCAAGCTTCACCTCATCAACATGCGCCTGTGGATCAACAACCCGGTCGAGACTTCGCCGTGGTTTCACATGCGCGCCCTGCATCCGCATTCGTTCGACGTGATGCGCTACTTCTGCGGCGACGTGAAGCGCGTGGCCGCCTTCATGAACCAGGGCGAGACGTTGGACGGCAGACCGCGCATCACCTATTCCAATGCGCAAGTCCTGCTGGAGTTCGAGAACGGTGTGGTGGGCAACTTGACCGGCTCGTATGACGCAGGCGGCGGCTATGGGCTGGAGTTCTGCGACGTGGCCGGTTCGAAGGGTCGCTTCTTGCTCGAAGAGGCCTGCGAGCGGCTGACGTTCTTCCGACGCGATAGCATCGAGACGGAGAGTTACCAGTACCTCGGCGGCATGCGCGCCTTCCCCGAAACGTTCAAGAGCCGCATCGGCGCATGGATAGACCAGCTCGAAGCTAAAACCCCCTACGACCAGATTGACGGCTCCGGCGAAGATGCGCTGAAGGCGCAGAAGATCATCGAGGCCGCCATTCG
>JANWYN010000026.1 GCA_025055235.1 Candidatus Roseilinea sp.
TTCACGAGCGATCCGCTGGCCGTCCGGCGCAACTGGGCGCGCGCGATCCAGCTCGGCGAAGCCATCGAACCCCACCTGCGCGCCGCCACGCACGCCCCGCTCTACCTCGATTTCTCCGACGTCATGGTCGAGGCGTACAGCATGATGGGCCGGCACGTCGAGGCGCTCGACATCGCTCAGCGCAAGCAGCGCGTGGTTGAGCTGATGGAAGCCTCGCCCCACGCCCTGAGCCTGCGAGCCTGCCGCGAGAAGTTCGAGGAGGACAAGGTCAACGCCCGGCGCATGCAGATCGTTGCGATGAACGAGCTGGGGCTATACCGCGAAGCATATAAGCTATCGCTGGAGATCGAGGCCGATCCCTTCTACGCGCGCAACGCCAGCTACTGGGCGCCACTGCTGGTGTGGGATCGCCTGAAGGCCATGGAGCGGCTGCCGCGCGCCGGCATGCGCGAAGCGCGCCGCATGGTGCACGCGGCGTGGCACGGCTGCGACCGGCGCACCGACGAATGGCAGCCGTTGTGCCACATGCTGCTGGGTCGCGCCTACGCCAACTTTTGCATCAGCCGGGGTAATCTGAAAGAAGCGCGCGCCACGCTGAGTCGCTACGCGCCGACGCTCGACCAGATCCCGCACTGCGGCGTGCTCCACAAGACGCTCTTCCTGCGCACGTGGGCGCGGATGTTGCGCGCGCAGGGCGAATGGGACGAATGGCGCGCGACGGTCGGCGAAGCCCTAACATTAGCGCAGCAGGCCGGCCTGGCCAACGAGGTCGCCGCCATCCGGCGCGAGCACGGTGACGCGCTCGCACCGGAGGCCGGGTAGATCCCGTTCATCGTTCCGGTTGACGGAATGGAGATCGCGAGACTTTCGCGGGGATGACGGGGCTGCGTAGCAAACCGAGCGAACGCGCTCGAAACAGGGGCCGGCCGACGGCGCATAGCGCTGGTCATTCGGGCCGACCTTCATCCCACGGCGGCGTCTCCTGCTCCTTCCGCCCGAGGAAGATCAGCGACTCGAGGTCCTCCAAATCTTCAGGACTGTAGCGAGCGACGACTTCGCGCACCGCATTGAGCTCAGCATCAGAAGCCCAGCCAAGCATGCGTGAGACATCGGCCCAGTCCTGAGCGCGCTGCGCCGACAGTTTCATGAGCGTCAGATAGGGTAGGCCAATCACCGGATAGCCGGCCGGGTCATAGTTCGGCTTTCTGAGCGCCTCCCTTAGCCAGGGATAGTTGCCGAAAAGCACACCCACCTCGACGCCCTCTGGGGAATGTAACAAGTAGCCAGGCACGGCCAGGCGAGAAACCACCTCGTAGCCGGCCTGTTTGAACCGGCGCATCACTTCATCACTATCGTCGCGATGAATGAGGATGTCCATGTGCTTTGTAGCGCGTTCTGGCATGTAAGCGCGGGTGGCGACGCCGCCGATCAAGGCCCAGTCAATCCCCTCTAGGATCGGGCGCAAGTCGGGCCAAGGATGCATGGCGGTCCTCCTTCGCATGAACTCGTGGCTGCTGCCGGTGCCCGGGCGGATGCGGCGCTTGAGCATCTCGATCATGAAGCGTCGCTTCTGGCGCGGGGTAAGGTTGCCATCCGGCGCGATGCGAGCGATGGCGGGCGGCACAGGCAAATCGCTCATCACAGCGAATTATAGTTTCACGGCGCCTTCGGGAGCGTCCTAAACGCTCATGCGACGGGCTTCGGCAGGCTTCGACGGGCTCAGCCCGCGATGGTACTTCTCAGCGTCCAGAGCCGCAGGCATGAAGCTGGCGGCTACCGGACAAACTGCGCACCGCCCGCCCCCTTCAGCGCGGCCCATTCATGGCCGCGCTGTCTCGCATCGCATCTGGATGCCCGCCTCCGCGGGCATGACGGCTAACGCCCGGCGCTGAACCGCCGGGCTGAGGGGAGGGTGGGCCGCGCGGGCTTCGACGGGCTTCTTCGGGCGGGCTTCGGCAGGCTCAGCCCGCGCGAATCCCACGGCCGCAGGCGTGAAGCCTGCGGCTACCGCATGAACCGCGCACCGCCCGCTCCCTTCAGCGCGGCGCATTCATGGCCGCGCGGGCTTTTGCGCATAGCGCACGAGGTATACCGCGCCGGCCAGGTGAACCGCATCGGGCTCGCGCGACTCAAAGCGCAACGTCAGCGGTTCGCCCGGCGTAAGATGTTCCGGCGCGATCTCGCCCACCGCCCACGATAAGCCACTCCAGATGGCCTTGTCGTAGTTCACGTGAACCGGCACTTCCCGCCCGGCCTGGTGCGCCGTGATGGTGAGGAGCTTGGCCAGCGTCACGCCGTTGGGCGGGCTGCCACCGCTGGTGCGCTTGGCGATGCCGCGCGCGTCGGCCTGGCGGAAGACGGCACGCACGTGCGCGTCGCGCGGCGCAGGGATCGTCGCGGTGATTGCCTTCGCGCCGTCCGCGACGAACTCAGCCGGGAGCGGTTCGATGGACGCGGGAATGATCACGTCGTCTTGCGCGCCCAGGTCGTATTGCGCATCGGCGTAGCGGCCGAGGCCGACGAGCGCCATCTGTTCCGCGCCGAGCGTGATCTGCCGGTTGCCGAGCGCCGGCTCGAACCCGGCGTCGTTGAAGAGCAACCGCACCGGCGCGCTTGCCGAGACTGCCGCAAGCGCTTCGCCTAACTCCACGGTGGCCGTCCGTTGGCTTGGATTGACGACCGTGACCAGCGCGCCGTCCGCGCCGGCGGCGACGAAGCCATACGGCTCGCCCTCGCCCGGCATCGCGCCGAAGGTGTCGCACCAGCCATACGCCTGCACGGCCATGAACATCGCCTGCGCCTTGGCAAACCAGCGGGCGTCGTCTTCGTCCAGCAGGTCGAGGTTGCCGTAGTATGTGTTCGCCCAACCGCCGCGCGCCAACGACAGAAGCAGCATGCCGCGCCAAGCCGCCTTGCCGCGGTAATAGCAAGTGCCGGTCGTGCCGATCATGAAGCCGGAGTTGTCAATACGCGAGAACGGCAAGCCGTTCAGGGCGTATGCGCGCACCATGTGATCGGAGTACACGTCCTTGGCGCGCCAGAAGTTCATCGCCGGCACATCGGCCGGGCGCGGGTCGCCGCAGTAGATGGCGTCGAACACCTCTAGCCAGCGCGTATCCATCACCTTGCGAAAGGGCAAGCTGGTGTTGCTCTGGGTCACGTAGGACGCGCCGCGGCAGCGCGTCTGCTCCTCGAAGCCGTTATAGGCGAGGAAGACCACGCCGGGATGCTCGTGGCGGAAACGCTTCAAGCCGGCGATGAACGCAGCGATGTTCTGCGCGCGAATCTCCGAGGGCAGCATGGTCTGCGCGATGGCCGGCGGTGCAGCGTCGAAGTTCATGAAGTCCACCTTGAACAGGCGCACGCCGCGCTCGTACCACAGGTGCAGGCTCTCCAGGAAATGCGCGAAGAAGCCGCCGCTGAACAGGCAGCACGCCGTGTTGTCCTCGGTGAGCGAATCGCGCCAGGCAGGCACGGGATCGTGCGCCAGGCATGAATTGCCGGCCACCCACAGTCCGGGGAGCACGCCGTTGCTCAGGCACTGGTCGAGCCAGGCGTCGGGGCCGTTCGGCCAATGCGGCCGGCGCCAAGTGCGGTAGCCGCCATCGCGCGCGTACCAGAAGGCGTCCATCAGGTAGTAGTCGAAGCGCACGCCTAACGCGCGCAGGCGCAGCAATTCGCGCAACTGGCGCAGCGCCAGCGCCTCCGTCAGTTCGACGACGTCAGACAGCTCATCGTAGGCCGCCCAGTTGATGTAGATGGAGACAGGGTGTTTCAACATGGTGCACGTTGCCGCGGATTGTATGCGCCCGGAGCAAAGTTCACCTCTGCGGACCGAGTCGCCGGGCGCCGAAGGGTGACTTCGCGCTGTGTAGCGCGCAATTTGCCATTGCTGCGTAACTGCCCCTACAAGAAAGTGCATCTTAGGGTGCATTCGCGGATAGGGGCAAACCATCGCACGGCAGGGCACGGACGTTGTTCCGTGCCCGCGTGCGCTGCCAACGGCACGCTGCGGTAGCCCATGCGGGCCATTCAGAGCCCGCCCCACAGCCCCTGCTGGCGAACGCACAGGTGTATTCCCGCTAGGGGCAAACTGCCCGGCGACTGAAGTCGCGGGCAATTTGCAGCAAAGCCGGCGCACGGCCGGCTTTGCCATGCGTGGCATGCGGATTCATCCGCTGCGCAAATCGCGCAATGCTCCCTTACTCGACCTACATGGTAGAATCCCGCCCGGTCAAAAGCCGGACATATCACAGCATGCGTCTCGATGGTCAAGGGCCTGTTCCACTTGCGGAATCCGAAGACCGCGTGAGAGGCGCAGAGGTAAAAAGGAGAACAAAAACTACATATGCCAGTCGTACCGATGAAAGCACTGCTCGAAACGGGCGTGCACTTCGGCCATCGCACCAAGCGATGGAACCCCAAGATGAAGCCGTATATCTTCACCGAGAGAAACGGCGTCCACATCATTGATCTTCAGCAGACGATCGTTGCCATTGACGAAGCCGCAGCGCTCATTCGCGACATCGTCGCGCGCGGCGGGACGGTGCTCTTCGTCGGCACCAAGCGCCAGGCGCAAGAGCCGATCATGACCCAGGCGCAGCGCGCCGGCCAGCCCTACATCACCGAGCGCTTCCTCGGCGGCACGTTGACCAACTGGCGCACCATCAAGTCGCGGCTGGATCGCCTGGCCGAGCTAGAAGCGATGAAGGAACGCGGCGAGCTGGAGCGCTTCACCAAGAAAGAGGCGCTGCTGCTCACACGCGAGATCGAACGGCTCAACCGGCGCATGGGCGGCATCAAGAATATGCGCCGCCTGCCCGACGCGCTCTTCGTCGTGGACGTCGGCCGCGAGGCCAATGCGGTCAAGGAAGCCAACCGGCTTGGCATCCCGGTCATCGCCATGGTGGATACCAACTGTGACCCCGACGGCGTGGACTACGTTATCCCGTCGAACGACGACGCGATCCGCGCGATCAAACTGATCGTCGAGGCGATGGCGAACGCAGCGCTGGAGGGGCTGGCGCTGCGCAAGGGCGCGGACGAGATCGAGGCCGTCACCGGCTTGGAGGAGAAGGCCGCCGCCGGCGAAGACATGCGCGTCGGCGAATTCGCAATGGACGAAGAGATGTTGCTGCGCTCGTTCGCTCCCGACCTGGATGAAGACGAGGAGTGAAGTTCGGAGTAGACGAAGATGACAATCACAGCAGAGATGGTGAAACAACTGCGCGAACAAACCGGCGCAGGCATGATGGATAGCAAGAAGGCCCTCGAACAGTTCAACGGCGATATGGAGAAGGCCGCAGCTTGGTTGAAAGAGAAGGGCCTGGCCAGCGCGGCGAAGAAAGCGTCGCGCGAAGCCAAAGAGGGCATGATCGAGGTGTATTCGCACATGGGCGGCCGGATGGCCGTGATGGTCGAGGTCAACTGCGAGACGGACTTCGTGGCGCGCATGCCGGAGTTTCGCGCGCTGGCGCATGACCTCGCGTTGCAAATCGCGTCCACCGCGCCGACCTACGTGAAGAAGGAAGACGTGCCGGCTGAGGTCGTCGCAGCGCAAATGGCCAAGTTCAAGGAAGATGCGATCGCCGAGGGCAAGAAGCCCGAGATCGCCGAGCGCATTGCTGCCGGACGCATGGAGAAGTTCTATCAAGACCATGTGCTGATGGAGCAGGCGTTCGTCAAAGACGACAAGGTCAAGGTCAAAGACCTGATCGCCGCAGCGATCGCAAAATGCGGCGAGAATATCCGCGTGCGAAGATTCGTCCGGTATCAGCTTGGTGAAGAGAGCTGAAATAGAAAGGGCATTTCAAATGCCCTTTTTATTTGCAACGTGACCGGCGCTTGCGGACGCCGGCAATGCGTGAGGTAGACCGCGCCGGCGCGCTCAAGGCCGGCGCGAAAGGAGGTAAGCGCGATGAACGTCCCCAAATACAAACGCGTACTGTTGAAGATCGGCGGCGAGGCGTTCGCCGGGCCGGGCGGCATGGGCATCGTGCCGCAGTTGGCGGAGGAGGTGGCGGCCAAAGTCCGCGCCGTGCGCCAGCTCGGCGTGCAGGTAGTGATCGTGCTCGGGGCGGGCAACTTCTGGCGCGGCAAAGACGGCATTGCGCATGGGATGGACCGCACCACTGCCGATCACATCGGCATGCTCGCCACCGTCATGAACTCGCTCGCCCTGCGCGACGCGTTCGAGCGGCTGGGCATGGAGGCGCGCGTGCAGACGGCGATCGAGATCCGTTCCGTCGCCGAACCGTACATCCGCCTGCGCGCCATCCGGCACTTGGAGAAGGGGCGCGTGGTGATCATCGGCGCAGGAACCGGCAACCCCTACTTCACCACCGACACCGCCGGCGCGCTGCGCGCTGCCGAAACCAACTGCGACATCCTCATCAAGGCCACCAAGGTGGACGGCGTGTATAGCGCCGATCCACGCAAAGACGAGGGCGCGCAACGCTACGAGTCCATGACCTACCTGGAGGCACTGAACCAAAAGGTCGGCGTCATGGACAGCACCGCCTTGACGTTATGCATGGAAAATGACCTACCCATCCTCGTCCTTAACCTATGGCAGCCGAATAGCCTGGAACGCGCCGTGCTGGGCGAGAAAATTGGCACTTTGATCACTTCGGGGCGTTGATCTAACACACATCAACGCACCGCGTACAACGCCCGGCGGACTGCCGGCTTTCGAATGTATCACCGTACCGGCAGGCCCTGGGCTTCCATTTCACGCAACCGGACGTTGATTGCCCAAACGTAACTTCATGAAATGCATCATCCTTACGACGACCAATCATAAAATCACTGTCAAAATCTACAATCAGGTCTGTGATAGCATTTTGTAGCGCTTCTGCGGGTGTCTGCAGGGCGATCCCACTAGAAAAAGCGAGGTTACTCCGACATGGCCGACGAAATAAAAAGCGTCATCAAAGAGATCGAAAAGGAGATGGAGCGCGCGATCCAAGCAATGGAAACGGACTTTCAGGCGATTCGCACCGGCCGGGCATCACCTGCGCTGGTCGAGCGGATTCCCGTGGAATATTACGGGACACAAGTCCCGCTCCAGCAGTTGGCCACGATCACCGTGCCGGAAGCGCAGGTGATTATGATCAAGCCCTTCGATCCGACGACGCTGAAGGCGATCGAGAAGGCAATTAGCGCCTCCGACGTCAAGCTCACGCCGAACAACGACGGCAAGGTGATCCGTTTGAACATCCCACCGCTGACTGAGGAACGCCGGCGCGACATCGTCAAGCTGGTGCACAAGCGCCTGGAAGAGGCCAAGATCTCGATTCGCAACCACCGGCGCGAAGGCATGGAGATGCTGAAAGCGTTCGAGAACGAGAAGTTGATCACCGAAGACGATCACAAACGCGGCAAACAAGAGTTGGAGAACCTGACCCATCGCTTCACTGCGCGGGCCGACGAACTCGGCGCGCGCAAAGAACGCGAAATCATGGAGATGTGACCATCTATGACTCTATCCGTCGCAACTTTCACGCGGTCCTTCACACGGGATGCGCGGGATACCGCTGTATCCCCGTCCAACGCACAAGCCGCAACTGCAGCACACGGCATCAGGCACCTCGCCATCATCATGGATGGTAACGGCCGCTGGGCCAAGCGGCGCAACCTGCCGCGCCTGGCCGGCCACAAAGCCGGCACCGACAACCTGCACCGCGTCTTGCGGGCGTGCAAGGATCACGGCATCAAGATCGTCACCTTGTATGCCTTCTCCACCGAGAACTGGCGCCGGCCCGAAGAAGAAGTCAACGGGTTGATGAAGCTCCTCGAGACCTCGATCGAAAAAGAGCTAGACGCGCTGCACAGGGAAGGGGTGCAGATCCGGCACATCGGCCGCACCGACCGCATCCCGCCGGCGCTGTGCGAGAAGATCCGCCATGCCATCGCTTACACGCGCAACAACACCGAGCTGATCCTGAACGTGGCGATGAACTACGGCGGGCGAGCCGAGATCGTAGATGCGGTGAAGCACATGCTGGCCGATGGCCTCGATCCCAACTACGTGGACGAGGCCACGGTCAGCCGCTATCTCTACACCAGCGACCTGCCCGACCCCGACCTGATCATCCGCACCAGCGGCGAGTATCGCGTCAGCAACTTCCTCATCTGGCAGGGGGCATATTCGGAGTATTACGTGACCGACGTGCTGTGGCCGGACTTCGACGAGAAGGAACTGCAGAAGGCGATCGAGCACTATAGCAAGCGTGAGCGCCGCTTTGGGGGACTCAACGCAAATTAGCTGCCGGCGCTCACCGTTTTACGCAGCCATATAGAATCACCTCGTTGCAAACGCCGTCCAACGACCTCACCGCGCGCTTGGTGAGCGGCGCGGCCGTCGTCGTCGTCACCGTCGTCTTTGGCGCGCTCGGGGGATGGTGGTTCACGCTGTTCGTCGCAGCTGCCATCGCCCGGGCGACCTATGAGTTGTGGCGATTGCTCGACCGCGCCGGCTACCGGCCTTCGCTGGCGGTAGCGTGGGGAACGGCTGCCGCAGCCTTCATCGGCATTCGCCTGCCCAACCTGTTCATCTTGATTCCGGCGCTCACATTGGTGCTGCTCGTGTCGCTGGCCCGCCAGCTACAACGCGCCCAGGGCGCGCAGGCGCACACCTTCGGCGACTGGGCGGTGAGCTTTGCCGGCGGGTTCTACCTCGGCTGGACGGGCGGCCATTTGGCAGAGCTGATCGTCCTGCCGCCCGACGGGCGTTGGTGGCTGGCGCTCACGCTGGCCACGTTGTGGTCCGCCGATAGCATGGCATATGCCTTCGGGCGGCTGCTCGGCAAACACAAACTCGCGCCGGCCATCAGCCCGGGCAAGACGTGGGAGGGCTACATCGCCGGCGTGATCGCAAGCACGCTGGCCGGCGTCATCCTCGGCCGATTCGCCCCCTTCGGCATGCCGGTCGGCGCCATCGTAGGCGTCTTGGTCGGCGCGCTGAGCCCGCTGGGCGATTTGATCGAGTCCATGATCAAGCGCCAGGCGCATGCGAAGGACTCCGGCAATTTGATCCCCGGGCATGGCGGCGTGTTCGACCGGATAGACTCGCTGCTTTGGGCCAGCGTCGTGGTGACCTACGTCGCCGTCGTCGCGTCTGGGACATTCCAGCTTCCCTAGACGGCGTTCCAGGCGCTACAATCATTGCATGTGGACGCTGCTGGCGCTGCTGGGCATCTACGCCGGCACCTCGGCTTTGGGCACGAGCATCCGGATGGGCTGGGTGAGCACGCGAGGCTGGCGCTGGGTGCACCATGCGCTGTTCGGCTTGATTTGGCTGGCGCTGGGCGGCGCGGCGGTGTGGGGATTCACGTTCGGCGCGCCATGGCGTTGGCCGCTGCTCGGCGTCGTGCCGTTCCTGGTGCTGCTGCCGCGCTTCCGCCCGGGGTCATCGGCGCACTGCTGGACGGCGACAGGCGGCCTGGTCATGCTGACCGGCCTGGTCATCTGGGCGGCGATCGCTTAGCAGGCGCGTTGCACACCGAGCGAGACGCAGGACGCAGGACGTAAGACGCAGAACGCAGGACGATGGACCTACTCGAAGCCATCCGCAAGCGCAAGACGACCAACACGCCGTTTCGTGCGGAGCGCATCAGCGACGAGCACAAGCGGCTGCTGATCGAAGCGGCTTCGCGCGCGCCCTCCCACTTCAACAGCCAGCCTTGGCGCTTCATCGTGATCGAGGATCGCGAACGCATCGCGCAGATCGCCGATATCGCTGGCGATTCGATGAAGCGGCTGATGGACGACGGCGCGTTCGTGGCGCGCTACCGGCGCTACTTCCGCTTCGACGCCAAAGAGTCCTTGGCCGCGGGCAACGGCATCTACGTGGATAACATCCCGGCGGTGCTCCGGCCGATGGTCAGGCTGGTCTTCTCCGAGCAGGTCGGATCGTTGCTCAGCAAGTTCGGTGCATCGGCCATCCTGGGCAACGACCAGCGCAAGATCGTGCTCGGCGCGCCGATGTTGCTGGCGATCACGCTAGATAAGCAGGAATACCGCCCCGGCGAGCTGAGCGGGCTTTACGCTTCCATCACGCTCGGCGCGGTGATCCAGACGCTGTGGCTGGTGACAACGGCACTGGACATCGGTATGCAGTTCATCAGCACGCCGCTGGAAGTGGCCGAGAACAAGGCGCGCATCGTCGCGCTGCTCAAGATCCCCGATTCGCACGAACTCGTGGCGATCTTCCGCATGGGCTACAAAGATCCGAATGCCGCGCGTAACACCATTGATTGGACCAGCAGCCAGCGCAAGCCGTTCACCGAGCTGACGCGCTACAACGACTGGGATACGCCCGTGCCCGAACCCTTCGCCTCGGCGCGCAGCCTGTTGTGGGAGGGCACAGAAGCGCCGGCCGAACCCTAGCGAAGGTGCTCTAATCTATTGCTTATGGATCGCCGGTAGATTACTCGTGCAATGGAACACATCTTGGTCATCGAAGACGACCCCGCAATTCGCGACCTGTTGCGGCGCGGATTGACGTACGAAAACTATAAGGTCACGACGGCCAACGACGGCGCGAGTGGGCTGGCGGCGGCGCGTGACAATCCGCCGGACCTCGTCATCCTCGATTGGATGATGCCCGGCCTGGATGGGCTTGAGGTGTGCATGCGGCTGCGCGCAGCGAGCAACGTCCCGATCTTGATGTTGACGGCGAAGGATTCGGTGCCGGATCGCGTGCTCGGCCTGGAGAGCGGTGCAGATGACTATCTGGTCAAGCCGTTCGCCTTCCCCGAGCTGCTGGCGCGCGTGCATGCCTTGCTGCGCCGCACGCAACCGAGCAGCAAGCCGGAGATCCTGAAATACTCCGACCTACAACTCGACACCGGCACGCGCTTGGCCAAGCGTGGCGACCGGCAGTTCGAGCTGACGGCGAAGGAATACGATCTGCTGGAATACCTGATGCGCAACCCGCGCCAGGTGTTGACGCGCGAGCAAATTCTGGATCGCGTCTGGGGTTACGACTTCGGCGGCGAGAGCAATGTGCTGGAGGTGTATATCCGCTACCTGCGCCAGAAGACCGAAGCCAACGGCGAGCCGAGGCTGATCCACACCGTGCGCAGCGTGGGGTATGTGCTGAGAGAAGAGTAGTGCGTGTTGCGTCTCACGTCTCGCGTTCTGCGTCTTGCGTCTCGCGTCCTGCGGCTCACGCCACCGGTTGAGCCGTCGCATGTCGTAGCCTCTCCTTCACCCACGCTAGATCATCGAGGGATAGCTCCGGCGGCGGAGGCGGCTGATCGTAGCTGAGTAGCCGCTCGTAGCCGACCAGGCGAAAGCACGCATCCACCGCAGCTTGTAGGTCGAGGACGACGTCGGGATCGGGCGGCAACAACGGCACAGGCACGCGTGGCAATCGCTCGCGCAACTGGATGGCATAGACCTCGGTCACCGGCCGGCGTTGCCAGCGGCTGAGGAAGACGAAGTATGGCGCCGCCGGCAGCTCACCGACCAGCGTGATGCGCCTGCCTCCGCGCAGCAAGTCAATCTCCAGCAGGTGCGTGCGCGTCTTCAGCAACTCCATGCGGCGCTGGTGATATTCGGCGGCGCCGGGATCTTGCTTGTTGGCCGGCGAGAGGATCTCGATCACCGTCACCAGCGTGCGATTCGCCACGTCGCGCACCTCGACGCTGGTCACCGGCACTTGCTCTTCGATGGGACTGATGAGTTCCGCAGTCGGCGCCAGTGCATCATATGCGACGGCCGGCTCGGACACGCGCGGCGGCTGAGCCACATGCACGTCGGGGTAGATCGCCCGTTGGGTGGCAACGCCCAT
Source organism: Candidatus Roseilinea sp. (assembly GCA_025055235.1). GTDB lineage: Bacteria > Chloroflexota > Anaerolineae > J036 > Brachytrichaceae > JAAFGM01. The sequence continues at coordinate 11,798 of JANWYN010000026.1, forward strand.
CAACGGCGCGGAGACGTGCTGGATGACGTAGCGCTTGGCCAGCAAGGCGACGTACTTTGGCGCGAGTTTGGGCAGCAGTTGGGCGCGTATTTCGCCGGCCAGCGTCTCATGAAACTCCTGCCACATCTCGCCTTCCAGATACGGATCCATGCCCGGGAACGGCGACGGCATACAGCGATTGTAGTCCAAAAGCCACCCGTATAATCGCAGCGTTGTGCGCTCTAGACCCTTCTTGTTTGCAGCGCTGTTGTGCATCGCCCTTGCGGCCTGTGGCGCAGCCCCTTCTCCGGCACAACCGCCGACAGCGCCAATCAGCCCACTCGCCCAACCCGAACCGCAAGCGACGTTGACGCCGCGCGCTTACCTGCCCGCGACGACCGTCGAAGGCCGCAAGCGCGTGTTGTTCATCAACGGCGATCACATCCCCGAGACCGGCTATCCGCACTCGCGTGTGCGTGACGACGGCAGCAAGCCGGAGAGCTTCTCGCGGCTGCGCGCCGAGGTGCTGGAGGGTGACCTGAAGCTGTCCGTGGACGAATACATCCTGACGGCCACCGAGGCAATCACGCCGGGATTGTTAGCCCCATACACACTGGTCGTGCTCGGCTCGAACGGCCGCGTCTTCGACGCCGGCGAAGTGCAGGCACTGACTGCATACTACGACGCCGGCGGCCGCATCCTCGTCTATGCCGACTTCCAGTATGGCCCGGACAACTGGGCGAGCGACAACAGCTTTCTCAACCAGTTTGGCGTCGAGGTGTTCCCCGATAACTTCCAGCCGGCAACGCAGATCACCGACATCGTGGCCGGCCATCCCATCATGCAGGGCGTGACGTCGTTCGCCACCGAGGGCAGCAGCCAGTTTCTCATCAGCGCAGCGAGCTTGAGCGAGAACCAAGTGCTGTCGAAGTGTTCGCCGCTAGAACGCAGCGGCTGCGCAGTGCAGCCGCCGGAGCAGGCCAAGATCAAGCCGGGCGACGTGGTGGCATGCACCTGGGTGCGCGAGAACGCCCGTGGCGGCAAGCTGGCCGGCACCTGCGACCGCAATACCTTCCACAACGGGCCCGGGCCGGGCACCGACATTGACGAGTTCGACAACCGCACCTACGCGCGCAACCTGTTCCGATGGCTGACGCAGTGAATTCAGAGGCCGGAGGCCAGAAGCCAGAGGTCAGAGGACGGGGGCCAGGGGCCGGGGATCAGGGGTCAGGGATTAGACTTCAATTCTCAATTCTCAATTTCATCCTCGCTGCGTTTGTGGCGCTCTGCCTGGTCTACAACGTGACGCTGCCGGTGTTCGAGGCGCCGGATGAGGCATCGCACTTTCGCTATGCACACTACCTAGCTAATGAGCGGCGCCTGCCGGACTTGAAGCGCGACCTGCCCTCGCACGAGGTGACGCAGCCGGTGCTGTACTACGCGCTGGCGGCGCTGGTCATCAGCCCGTTCGACCGCAGCAACCTCGACCAGCTGGTCCTGCTTAACCCCGACTGGTTCGACCGGTCGCTCAACCAGGGCTACACCGGCGTGCGCGGCCAGCACATTCACACTGAAGCAGAACGCTGGCCGTATCAAGGCGCCGTATGGGCCGTGCGCGCGGCACGCTTGCTGTCGTCGCTGCTGGGCGCGGCGACGATCGCCTTGGTTTACCTGATCGCGCGCGATATCTTCACCGGCCACGCCGTCAATGACGCCTCGCGCCCGCTGATCGCCAACTTGTGCGCAGCGCTGGTCGCCTTCAACCCGAAGTTCATCCATATCAGCAGCGTCGTCAGCAACGACATCGCCATCACACTTGCAGCTACGGCGACCTGCTGGTGGATGGTGCGCATGGCGAACCAGCCAGGCATGTGCGACCGCGTCCCCCTACGCCGGTTCTTTATTCTGGGTGCGCTCGTCGCTGCGGCCACGCTGTGTAAGCTGCAAGGGCTGGGCTTGCTTGCGCCCGCGCTGGCGGCAGTCTTCTTAGTCACACCGCGCGAGCGCCTGTCGGGGCGAATCGTCGCGCTGCTGGCCGGCTTCTTCGCCGTGGCCGGCTGGTGGTTCGTCTTCAACACACTCAACTACGGCCACCCGCTGGCCTGGGCGCAAGTGCAAGAGGCGAACGCGGCGCTGTTGCGCATCCCGCCGCTGGGCGCCGGTGAGATCCTTGCCACGCTGCCGCTATGGTTCACGTCGTATTGGGGCAATTTGGGCATCGAGCTGCACTACGACGACTGGGTGAACGCCGTGCTGTTCGTTGCGCTGGCGCTGGCGGTGATCGGGTGCGTCGTCGCATTCGCCCGCAAGCTGCCGATGGTGGGCAACCGCGCCGGCTTCGCGTTGCTGATGATCTGGCAAGTTACGATCGCGGCAATGTTCGCGTGGTGGTTGCGCAGCTACGTGGGCACGGAGAACAGCCGGCTGATCATGCCGGGCGTCGCGCCGGTCGTGTTGCTGACGGCGATGGGATGGTTGACGCTCGCGCCGCAGCGTGCCTGGCCGGCGGCGGCCGTCGCCGGTGCAGGGTCGCTGTTGGCATTGGCCATCGCTGCGCCGTTCGTCACGATCCGGCCGGCCTATGCCTTGCCCAGCATGATGAGCCGCGAAGGCATCGTCGCGGCCCATCAGTTGCCCAGCGCCGGCGTCGCCACATTCGATGGCGTGATCGAGTTGCTGCACGCCGAAGTGGGGACCAAGCGCGTGAAGCCCGGCGAGCACCTGGACGTGACGCTCTATTGGGGCGCGCGGCAGCCGGTCAATCAGAGCTATCGCGTGGTGCTGGAGGCGCTCGATTTGGACGGCGAGGTCATCGGTCGCAAGATGGCCATTCCCTTCGGCGGGCGCTTCGCCACACAGCGTTGGCAGCCCGGCGCATACTTTCGCGATGACTATCGGCTGCCGATTGGTGCGACGGCGCCGCGCGGCCCGGCGCGCGTGCAGCTCAGCTTGTTCAAGTTGTATCCGGAGCCGGGTGCTGCGAGCATTGACGGCGCGAACACGCGCGCCTTCCTGATTGACCGCGTGAAGGTGGAGGCAGCCACCACATCGCCGCCCGAATCATCGCAGCCGCCGATCGCGGTGTTCGGCGACGTGCTTCGCCTCGACCGCGTGCGCTTCGCGCCGGATCAGGTCACCTTCGACTGGACAGCGCTCCGGCCGCCCGGCAACGACTACACGCTGTTCGTGCATGTGTTGGATGCGAACGGCGCGCAGATCGGCCAGAAAGACGCCGAGCCCTTCGACGGACAATATCCCACCGGGCTGTGGGATGCCGGTGAGCGCGTGCGTGACGTGCGCGCCATCGCGCTGCCGCCGGAGGCGCGATGGCTGCGCATTGGCTGGTACGACCGGCAGACCGGCCAGCGGCTAGCTGCCCGCATGGCCGATGGCAGCCCATGGCCAGACGATATCGTGTTCATCGAAATTCCCTAGACGCCGATGCTGATGCGGCGCAGGAGTCCTATCGTGAGACTACGTGGTTTGCACTTCAGTAGGCGCATCGCTGCTGCGCTCATACTCATCGTCACTTCCAGCCTCTCATTTCCCGCTGCTGGCATATCTCAAGCCAGACCGATGGACGCCCTAGAGGTGCCGGCAGGATTCAGGGTCGAGCCGATCACCTCGAACCTGGAGCTGCCGACGACGTTCGCCTTCGCGCCGGACGGGCGCATCTTCATCGCCGAGAAAGCCGGGCGCGTCAAGATTTGGAAGGACGGCGTGCTCTACGCGCGGCCGTTGATTGACATCCGCGACGAGGTGAACGAATTCATAGATCGCGGCCTAATCGGCATGGCGCTCGATCCGAAGTTCGCCGAGAATGGATGGATCTACCTGCTCTATGCCTGGGACGCGCCGGGCGAGGCGAAGGATGCGGATGAACCGCGCCGCAGCCGACTGGTGCGCTACACGGTCGAGGGCGACGTCGTTCGGCCTAACAGCGCCTTTGTCCTGTTCGACGACCACTGGAATTACACGCAGAACCATTCGGTCGGCACGCTCAAGTTCGACAAGCGCGGGCTGCTCTGGGTCTCGCTGGGCGAAGGCTCGCTCTCGGCCATGCCCGACAAGCTCGCGCTCACCGCGCTCGACATCAACACGCTGCAGGGCAAGGTGCTGCGCATTAACCCGCGCAACGGCCACGGCGTGCCGGGCAATCCGTTCTACGACCCGCGCTTTCCTGAGCGCGCACGCTCACGGGTGTGGGCCTATGGCTTTCGCAACCCCTTCCGCTTCGCGCTGCACCCGGAGACGCAACTGCCCTACGTGGGCGACGTCGGTTGGAACACGTACGAGATGCTGATGATTGCGATCAAGGGCGCGAACTTCGGCTGGCCATGCGTCGAAGGCAGCATGGACCGGCCGGAGTTCCAGAGCGCGCCCGAATGCCGCGGGATCAACGTGAAGACCACGACGCCCAAGGAGCTGAGCTACCCGCACAACGAGAACAACGCCTCGGTGACGGCGGGCGACTTCAACACCGGCGACAACTTCCCGCCGGAGATGAAAGGCAACTTCTTCTGGGGCGACTACTCCACGCAAGTCATCAACCGCACCGTGCTGGATGAGCGCGGGCGCTTCAAGGAGACGATCCCGTTCGGCAAGCAGATGGGTGAACCGGTGGACATCCAGTTCGGCCCAGACGGCGCGCTGTGGTACCTCTCCATCTACTCCGGCGGGCTGCGGCGCATCGTGTATGAAGGCAGGCCGCTCGGCGCGCTGGCGACGATCACGCAAGCGCCGGCGAGCGACAAGCCGGCCGTCGCCATCCTTGCCCCATTCGACGGCGATACTTATCTAGCCGGCCAGACCGTTCGGCTGCGCGGCGAGGCCAAGCATGCCAGGGCAACAGAATGGCGCATCACGCGCTACGATGGCCGGCGCGCCACGCTGATTGCCAACACGGCCGGGCTTGAGGCCAGCTTCGTCATGCCGGCCGATTTGCGCGACGACGGCTTCGTCCAGGCCATCCTCACTGCGACCGACGGGAAGGGCAACCTGGCCGCGACGAAGATCAACGTCTATCCGTTCCCCAGTGACGGCTACATCCGCGCGTGGTGGCTGAACGGCGGCTATCCTTACCGCACCCTGGACGATGACGTTTTGCCCGGCGGCGAAGCCAATTACATCGCCCGTCCGGGCGACAAGACCGCCTGGGCGATTCGCAGCCCGTCGCACAACATCAACCTGCTGAACTACATCACGCCGTCGCGGAAGACCGTGGCCTACGCCTTCGTGTGGATCGAGTCGCCGGAGGATCGCAAAGGCTTGCTGGGGATGAACTCCGACGACGGCTTGGCCGCCTGGCTGAACGGCAAGGAGATCTGGCGCAACAAGGTAAGCCGCTATATGCCCGACGATCTGCGCGACATTGACCTGCCGCCGATCGAGCTGAAGAAAGGCTACAACGCGCTGCTGCTGAAGATTGACACCAACGACGGCGACTGGCAGTTCAAGGCCCGCGTGCTCAACCCCGATGGTTCGATCATGCGCGATGTGGCGGCCAAGCTGGTGCAAGCGCCGGCCCGATAGCCCGACGCCCAACAAGCGCACCCGCAGTCAGTTGAGCCGGTTGGACTGCGCCGATTTGTACTTCGTCAGCGCTGCGAGTGGCCGCAGCAGGTCAGGGTTGCGCAACTGAATCTGCGACAGGCTGACGTTGAGCAGCACGTAGAGCATCGGCATCAGGTGAGAATCCGGCCGCCACAGGCCGAACTTGGCGAAGCTGCTGCGCGGCACGGCGGCATCACCGGTGCGGGTTTGTCGCGTGATCATCCAGCGGTCGCGGAAGCACACGATGGCGTCAGGCGTGTGTTCTGGCCGGATGACGTCCTCCTCGATCAGGCTGTTCAAGTGTTGCAGCAGGAGATCCGGCGCAGCCGCCTCCGCAGCGAAGATGTAGCCCAGGTAGGGGTTGAGCTTGTCGTCGGAGAGCTGCGCATAGCGTGCGCCGAACACGCCCAAGTGGTGCATGGGCGTCACGTCGTGCGCCGTCGCCTTGGCGCGGTGCAGCCGCTTGAGCGAGGCCACGTTCTGCAAGCGTTCGACGAACGTCGTCTGATCCAGATGCGGCACGACCTCGCACATGGCATAGACACCTTCGCACGGCAGCAGCCGGCCCATCGGCAAAGCGAAGATCGCGTCGTAGATCAAAATGCTATTGTCATGCGTGGTGACGTCGTCTATCGAGAACGCCTTGCCCCATTCCAGGCCATAGCGCAGGGGCAGCATCGGCCGGAGCACGTGGGTGATGAAGGCATGGTGGTGTTCTGCGAGAGCGGCGCTGCCATGAAAGACCTCACCCGAATGGATGCGCTGCTCGATGGGTTCAACGTAGGCGCGGATGGCATCCAGAATCAACATGATCGTATCAATTGAGTGTATCGCATATCTGCGTTGGATCGGCGTATGAAGCGCTGCCTTTCACACTTGTGTCACACGTGAATCAACTCGACGCTGCGCAACGCAGCCAGATCGCGCGCGCCGGTGCATAGCATCACTGCGCGCAGTTGGCCCAGGATCACGGCGATCTCATCGGCAACCGCTTCGGGGGAGACGGTCGCCGCGCGCAGGAACGGCCGGGCCATGCCGAACAACGTCGCACCCAACGCCAGGCACTTCGCGCCGTCCACCCCGTTCTTCAGGCCGCCGCTGGCGAAGACGATGACACCCGGCGCGGCCTCGCGCACGTAGCGGATCGAATCTGCGGTCGGGATGCCCCAATCCACGAATGCCTCCGCGATGCGGCGCTGCACGTCGTTGCGCGCACGGAACATCTCCACCTGGCTCCACGATGTGCCGCCGGCACCGGCCACGTCAATCGCAGCCACGCCGGCGTTTGCCAGGTCGCGCGCTGCGCGGGGCGAGATGCCCCATCCGACCTCTTTGGCAATCACCGGAACCCCGTCCGCCTGTAAAGCGCGCACCACCCGCTCGATCTTGCCGAGCAGTCCTGCCCAGTTCACGTCGCCCTCCGGCTGAAGGATCTCTTGCAACGGGTTCAGGTGCAAGACCAAGGCGTCGGCGCCGGTCAGTGCCACCGCCCGGCGGCACTGGTCCACGTCGAAGCCATAATTGAACTGCACCGCGCCGATGTTGGCGAAGAGGAGCACGTCGGGGGCGACGTCGCGCACCTGAAAGGTCTCGGCCAACTCCGGCTGGACGACCGCAGCGCGCGTCGAGCCGAGGCCCATCGGGATGCGCGCCTGTTGCGCCGCAATCGCCAGGTTGCGGTTGATCCGGCGTGCCTGCTCCGTGCCGCCGGTCATACACGAAATGAGCAGCGGCGCGCCCAGGCGCCGTCCGAACAGCTCGAGCGTGGTGTCTATGTCACGCGCGTCCACCTCCGGCAGCGCCTGGTGCATAAACCGATAGCGCTCCAGGCCGTTGGTCAGGCGCGAGGCAACATCTTCGTCTAGGTTGATGCGAATGTGATCGGCCTTGCGCACTTCCAGCGCGTGTCCTTCGCGCTCGTCTGTGTCTGCGCGTCTCTCATCGTCCATAGGTCAGTTCCGTAACCCGCCTCCGCCGGTGGTGTTTCAGTGGCACAGAGATAGATTAAAATGCCGAACGGATCACCACAGGAGGAATAGATTGATGTCAGACCAGTCCACATTCGAACGCGTCAAGGCGCTTACTGTCAAGTTGCTCGGCGTCGCGCCCGAGAAAGTCACCATGGACGCGAAATTCCGCGAGGACCTCGAGGCGGATTCGCTCGATTTAGTTGAACTCATCATGGCATTTGAAGAGGAATTCGGCGGCGAGATCTCCGACGAAGACGCTCAGAAGATTACCACGATCGGGGAAGCCGTCGCCTATTTGGAGCAGCGGCAAAGCCAGGGCGCGTAACACTCCACGGCATCGAGCATCGAAAGGCTCCTGCACACGCGGGAGCTTTTTGTTCGATGGTGGCCTTCAAGCGCTGCGCGCGCGTAGAAAGGACTCGACTTCCTCCCGGCTGGGGATGCTGGGCTGGGCGCCCGGCCGAGTGACAGCGATAGCTGCCGCTGCACAGCCGAATTGCGCCGCCTCGCGCACATGAGCCCCCTCCACCAGCCGCGTCACGAATGCGCCGATGAACGTATCGCCCGCCGCGACCGTATCTACTGCTGTGACAGGAAAGGCCGGCACGTGGCCGCGCCACGCCTCGGCTTCCACCCACACCCCGCCCGCGCCGAGCGTCACCAGCACGTTGCGCGCGCCGCGCGCCCGCAACACTTGGGCGGCTGCCGCCGCGCTCTCCGGATCGCGCACCTCGACGCCGGCTAACCGGCTGGCCTCATTCTCGTTGGGAATGAGGTAGTCGCATGACTGCAACAGCGCGTCCTCGAGCGGGGCGAACGGCGCCGGGTTGAGCACACTCAGCCGGCCTGCTTGGCGCGCAATCGCCATCGCCGCCTCGGTGGCGGGCAGGCTGGTCTCCAACTGCGCGATCACAGCGTCCGACTGCGCCAAGCGATCTGCCGCAGCGTGCACATCGGCTGCGGTCAATGTACGATTCGCCCCGCTGGCCACAACGATCTCGTTCTGCCCCGTCGTATCGTGCACCAGGATCATGGCTGTGCCGCTCGCGCTGCCGGCGCGCCGGATGACGCCGCCGGTATCTACGCCTACTGCGCGCAGGTTTTCGAGCATCGCTTCGCCGAACGCATCCGCGCCGACGCAACCGATCATGCATGCCCGCCGGCCCATGCGCGCGATGGCATAGGCCTGATTAGCGCCTTTGCCGCCGCATGCCGTCTGCAGGTCTTCGCCGTGAATCGCCTCGCCGGGCGCAGGGAAGCGCGGCACGCGAATGATGAGATCCATGTTCAGGCTGCCAACGACGGTGATCATCGAGAATTGGGAATTGGGAATTGAGAATTGAAAATTGAGAAAGGACGATGCGATGCGCGATCGCGACTTGTGATTACCGGTCAACGCGTCGTCATTCGCTCTTGGTTTGCAGTTCGTCGTAAAGGTGCTCTAGTCCGGCGCGCATCTCGTGGGCCAGCACTTCGTAGGCCGGCGAGGATTTGCTGCGGGCGATCTTCGGCGCGTAGATCATCATCAGATCCGGCACAAGCGCGCTCACTTCAGACCGGCTGCGATTGGCCCGCACGAGCGCCTTAACGCGCACCGTGGCCGCCTTGATGTAGTCGAGCGTGGCATCCACGGCCTCGGCCGGTTCGCCCGCCGGCCCACGCCCGGGCACGAGCGCGGTGATGGTGCGATTCTTCTTCAGCGCAGCCAAGATCGTTTGCCAGCGCTCGAAGTTGCCGTGCGCCAGGTTGGGCGGCTGGCCGACGGCCACGTGATCACCGACGAAGACAATGCCGGAGTCGCGCAGCGTGACGAAGCAGGCATCGGGCGAATAGCCACCTTGAAACGTGACGTCCACGAAGGTCACATGCTTCACACCGAGCACGACGCTCAGCGAGTCGCTGAAGGTGAGCCGCGGCACGCCGTTGAATTCTCTGACCAACGGGGCCGGCGACTCGAAAGGCTGAGCGAGGGCGAGTTCGGCCGGCGCTGCGACCGGTGCAAACGCAGCGTCGTGCACAACTGCCGTCGGCGCGCCCAGCGCAGCGAGCGACTCGACGTGCATGCGATCCGACGCGGTGAAGATCACGGCGCGGATGGGCTTGTCGCTCAGTTCGGCGACTTGCGCACGCCAGGAGCGCGCCTCAGCCGGATCGGGCGGCAGATCAATGCAGACGACCGCGTCCTCGCCGACCACGCATCCCACGTTCAGGCCGCCGGCGGTGGTGTGATAGAACACGTTCTTGTGCAGCTTCTTCATAGGCGCATCGTGGCCGACATTGTACGCCGCCTGCGCGTATCATTCACCCAGGCCGCGCGCTGCTTGTGCGTGGCCGGCGCAGTCTGCGCTTCTCGTAATGTTGGTCGGGTGCATTTGCGCATAGGGGCAAAAATGTTGCGCGGTAGGGCGCGGACGCCGTTCCGCGCCGATGGTGCATGGCGATGGCATGCTGCAGTAGCCCATTCGGGCCGTTCAGAGCGTGCCCTACCCAACCTGCACGTTTGCCCATGCCAGCGAATGCACCTGTGTGGGTCTGATCTATCAGTCTCGACCTCAGTATGCAACATCCAGCGAACATGGTGAGCGCGCCCGATCCGCTCGCGGAAAACATCAACGCGATGGGATATCTGCTCGGCGAGGTGATCACCGAGCTGAACGGCCCGGAGACGCTGGCGCTCGAAGAGCGCTTGCGCAAGCTGGCCAAGGACAGCCGCGCCGGCAACCCGCAGGCCGCGGAGCATCTACGCACGGCCATCAGCGAGCTAAGCGCTGACGAAGCCTATGAGATGGCGATGGCCTTCACCACCTACTTCGAGCTGGTGAATTTGTGCGAGGAGCATCATCGCACGATGAAGCTGCGCCGGTATCGCGCCGAGCGCGCAGCCGGCCAGCGTGCTGAGCCCATACGCGAATCCATCGAGGCTGCGCTGATC
>JANWYN010000048.1 GCA_025055235.1 Candidatus Roseilinea sp.
GAGCACGACGCCGTTGCCGATGATGTTCAGGCAGCGCTCGCGGAAGATGCCGGCCGGCAACAGGTGCAGCTTGAAGACCCTGTGGCCGATGGTGATGGTGTGACCGGCGTTGTCGCCGCCGTTGAAGCGGGCGACGATGTCCGCGTCGGCCGCCAGCGCATCGGTGATCCGGCCCTTGCCTTCATCGCCCCATTGGGCGCCGAGTAAGACGGTGATGGACATGGTTGCGTTTTACATTGGCACGTTACACGTTGGCATGTTGCACGTTTGCACGTTGCACGTCTTGCGTCTTTCGTCTTGCGTCCTGCGTCCTGCATCTTGTGTGTCACGTGTAGCCCAGCCGCGCTTCCAGCTCGGCCAGGCCGGCTTCGACCTCATCACGCGGCAGGCCACCCAGGAGGAGTTCATGATCCTTGCGCTGCAGCAGCCGCTCGTAGAACGCAATGCCGGCTTCGATCAACGCGGGGTCATCCGGCGCCGCCTCCAGCAAATGATACAGGTCGTCCTCGGCGTCGGCGAAACGGTTGACGCGCTCATGATAGCGGAACAGGCGCTCGCGCGTCTCGAACGGCACATCGAAGTGTTCTAGCTTCTCGACCAGCGCATCTACGCGCTCGACATCACTCTTCGCAGCGCCGAAGGGCTGCCGCAGCAACGCTTCGATGAGCACGTTGGCCGCTTTCAAATAGCAGGTCTGCGCTAAGTCATATTCACCGGCCAGGGCATGCCAGTCGCCATCGGCGATCAACAAGTCGCCGAGCACAACGCTTTTGTTCATATCGCCGACCTGGGTCAGGCCGGTCGCCAGGATGAGGTAGTCATCAGGCGCATCGCGGACGAACTGCGGCTCCATGCCCAACAACTCACGGTAGGCCAGATCGAGTTGTTCGCGGGCCTCGGCGCGCCTGTCCTCGGTGAGCAGTTGCTTGAGCGCGAGCAAGAACTCGCCGAACTGCTCGATCATGCGTTTGATGTAGTCTTGGGAATAGCGCATGGTGGATGCGTTTACTTCAGGCCGTTGAGCGCGGCGAAAGTTGCAATCAAGTCTTCCACCGGCGCCTCCTCCGCCGGGCATGGGCCGATCGGATCTTCGATGTCGGCCAGGTTGCCCTGCATGATGCGCAGCGAATTCAGCACGCCGTAGCTGAGCGCTTGGAGGTCGTAGCCGCCTTCCAGCACGACGACCATCCGCCCGTTGCACAATTCGTCGCTCAGCTCGCACAGCACGCGCATCATCCGCGCGAAGCCGGCCAGCGAGACGTGCATGTGCGCCAGCGGATCGCGCCAGTGCGCGTCGAAGCCGGCCGAGACCAGCAGCAAATTCGGCCTGAACCGCCGCGCGGCCGGGGCCAGGATTTCATCGAAGACCAGCGCATATCCGAAATCGCCTGTCTCTGGCGGCAGGGGTACGTTGATCGTCGTCCCGCGCCCTGCGCCATGGCCGCGCTCGCTGGCGTCGCCAGTGCCGGGATACATCCAGCCATACTCGTGGATCGAGATGTAGAGCACGCGCGGGTCGTCGTAGAAGATGGCTTGCGTGCCGTTGCCATGATGCACGTCGAAGTCCACGATCATCACGCGCTCCGGCCGGGCGTTGCGATGGTTGCGCACTGCCGAAGGCGACCACGCATAGTCGTGTTCGGCGTCAATGTCGTCGAGGGCATGTTTAGCGGCGAATGCGACGTTGTTGAACAAGCAAAACCCCTCGCCGTGGTCGGCGAAGGCGTGATGTCCGGGCGGGCGAACGAGCGCGAAGGCGCGCTGCACCACGCCGCTCATCACGGCTTGGGCCGCCGCCAAGCTGGCGCCGACGGCCATCGCCGCCGCGCTGAAGGACGCCGCGTTGATGTAGGTGTCGGGGTTGAGCGCGCCGCGCCCGCGCTCGCTCAGCGCATACACCTGCGAGACGTAGCGCGGCGAATGCAGCGCAGTCAACTGCTCGAAAGTGGCGGCTTTGAACGGCAGGGATTGCAGCGAAGCCAGCGCATCCCGTTCGCGCAGCAGGTCCATAATCGCCCGCAGGCGTCTGGCGTTCTCGGGATGTCCCGGCAGGTCGTGCTCTAGGAAGATGGGATCGTAGAGATAACCGACTGACGGCATCGCAGTCACTTACCTATGCTCACGAGCGAACGGCGTCGCTGGGCCGGGTCTTGCAAGAACGATACCACCAGCAAGCTGCCGATGATCAAAATGACGGCGTTGGCCAGGAACGGCCCGGCGCGATCCCAGTCGTAGAGCACGCCCATCACCAGCGGGCCGAACACCTGGCCCATGGACTGGGCCAGCGTGTACAGACCGAAGCCGATGCCACGCTGCTTGCCACCGGTCATGTCGGCGACCATGGCTTGTTCGGCCGGCACAGCCGCAGCGTAGCACGCTGCTTCGAGCGTGGCGAAGAGCATGAGCGCGATGATGGCGAGATTGACGCTGGGAAAGACCATGCTCAGAAAAGGAATGGTGAGCGAGAACAGGCCGCTCATCGTCAGGCCGACGGCCATCGGCGGCTTGCGCCCGACGCGATCGGCCACCCGGCCCAGGCGCGAGGGCAAGAATGCCCAAATCAGCGCCGCCGGGATGTAGGCCATCGCGATCAGAAATAGATTCTGCGTGAGGTGATCCTGAATGAACGTCAGGATGAACGGCGCCAAGCCGTAGGACGAGGCCGTAGTCAGCATGACGATGGCCATCAAGACGAATAGCTGCGGGTCTATCCTTTGCTGTATCTCCTCTTCTCGTGCTGCCTCGATCAGCGCATATTTGCGCGTCTCCGGTATGGTGCGCACGGCCAGGGCGAAGGCGAGCAATGCCCCGAGCGCATAGACCACGAAGATCACCGACCACACCGTTTGATTCAAGCGCAGCCCATGCGTGGGATCGAAACCGAACAGCAGCAGGATGGGCACGGCGACCAGGCCACCATAGAGCCCGCCGCGGTATTGCGCTTCCTCGGTGTAGCCGAAGCTGGAGCCGCGGCCGCTCTGCCGCGCCAGATCGGCCGTGATGGTGTATGACGAGAGCAGCATCGTGCCCAGCCCGAAGCCTTGCACCATGCGCGCGATGAAGAGCATGGTCACGGCGAAGGATGCATCGGCCTGGATCGTGATCCCGCCAAGCTGAAAGGTGAATTCGCGGGCGAAGATGAACAACACCATCGCCAGGAACAAGATGCCGACGCCCAGGCACAGGAAGAACTTACGGCCGTAGAGGTCCATGCTGCGCCCGATGATCGGCCGGGCGATGGCCATCATGAAGGCCGGGATCGCAAAGAGCAAACCCTTCTCTAGGCCGCTGGCGTTGAAGTTGGTTGAATAGATCGGCAGCGCGACGACCAGCGCAGAGGTGGCAAGCGAGGCGAACCGGATGACGGTCTGCAGCCGATGGAGGTTGCGACGCGTTTCCGACAGGTTGGTGAGCACTGCTGCGGAGTCCTGAATTGCCTGAAGCCCGTCCTGCGCGGTTTCGATAGTTTGCTGCATTGAACGTGCATTGTAACCGCATAAACCATGATTGGTGCGGGGCTTCGGCAGCCCACTCGTCTAAAATGGCAGCGTGGTGCTACGAAAGCTCTGCTGGCGCGCGTTCGCCGCGGTGCTCCTCACCGCAATCTCCGCCTGTAGCAATCCGCCGCCGGGCAACCTCAAACCGATGGTCGCAATCGTGACCCCGCCGGACGGAGCGCGTTATGAGCCCGGCGAAACGATCCCGCTCACGGTGGCCGCCGTCGCCAGCCGGAATGTGATCCGGGTTGAAATTATGCTCGACGACCAAATCGTCGCTGTGCAACCCAACCCGGATCCGTCGCTTACCTTCTCCACGCGCATCGAATACACGCCACGCGCCCGGGGCCGGCTGCAGTTGCGCGCGGTCGCCGTTGACGCAACCGGCGTCGCCAGCGAGCCGTATACCATCACGCTCATCGTCGGCGATGAACCGACGCCGATCCCGCTGCCGCCGATCGAGACGACGCCGGTCATCGGCCCGGGTGGCTGCATCCTCAGCGCGGCGTTCATCGAGGATGTCAATATCCCTGACGGCACCCAGGTCGCCGCCGGCGCGACGTTCACCAAGACTTGGCGCATGCGCAACACGAGCGGCTGCGATTGGGGCGAGGGCTATACGATCGCGTTCTTCTCCGACACGCCGATGCACCCGACCGGCAGCGAGCCGATCCGGCCGACGCCGAGCAACGGCATCGTGGAAATTAGCGTGCCGTTGACCGCGCCGGCGCAGCCCGGCATTTACACGACCACGTGGCGGCTGAAAGATCCGGCGGGCCGATTCTTCGGCAATCGCGTGTTTGCCGTGATCCGCGTGCCATGAACCGGCCGGCGACTACGGCGTTGCGTCCCGCGCATATACGCGCACCTGCCATAGGATGCCGACGCTGCGATGAAAGTGCAAACGCAGGCCGTTGCGCCCGGCTACTGCATCCACGTCGGTGACGCGATGGACGTAGAACAGCAGGGGATCGCGGCGCAGGCGTTCGAACAGGTTGACAGCCCACACGCCGGCGCGCGCCCACCACGCATCGCGCGGGAAGACCAGGCCCAAGACGCGCCGGGCCCGCGCCGCAGCCGCGCCGACCAATTGCGGCATGTCGGGATAGCAGCAGATCACCCGGTCGAGCGTGACGATGTCGGCAGACGCGATCTCGCCGGCCAGCGTCACGAAGTCGCCGTGCAGATACGACACGCGGTCGGCATGGCCGAGGCGTTCGGCTTCCCGGCGCGCAGCCGCCAGGAAGGCGCTCGAACCGTCCACGTCCACCGCCGAGCGCGCGCCGGCCTTGAGCAGTTCATGATGCACCGCGCCCACGCCCCCGCCGATGTCGAGCAGCGTTGCGCCGGCGACCGGCGTCGCATCTTGAATGGCCTGCAACAACGCGCGCGTTGATTTGGCCGGCCCGTGCGCGCGATACTCCTCCAGGTCGTCTTCGGCATACGAGGCGTCGAAGACGCTCTCGAACGCCCGGCAATTCGATCCGGCGCAGCACTTCATCCCTGCTGCTCCTCCTCACTGCGGTCGGCCGCGGGGCAGTCCGCGATGTTCGGCGCGAAGTCGTCGAGCATCTCCTGCGGGATGCGCCGGGGTGCGCCGGTGCGCACATCGGCGCACACGCCGAGCACGTTGATGCGCGCAAGCAGCGCGCCGTCGGACAGTCGCGTCACGGTGAAGTGGCGCATGGCCGTCGCGCGCTTGACCTCGGACAGCCAGGCGACGACTTCGATCTCGTCGTCGAACAACGCCGGCTGCAGATACTCGATCCACATGCGCCGGTAGAAGATGCCGATGCCGGCTTCGGCCATGCGCGTGACCGGCCAGCGGTAATGCGCGATGCACTGCATGCCGCACTCCTCGGCCCACTCGGCGTAGACGGCGTTGTTCACATGGCCAGCGGCATCGCATTCGCGCCACTGCACGCGCCGGCGCAGGCGATATGCGCCTGGAGGCGCGGGCGGCGCTGAGGGGAACTTCTCGCGATGCGAATGCTGCTCGGGCGCGCCATCGGGGAAGAAGCTCCGGATCAGCTCGTCCGGGATGGCGGCAGGCTTCTGCGTAGCTGCATCCAGGAAAGCCCAGTCGGTCATCGCGCGGGCGACGAGCGTGCCGGTCGCCGTCGAATGCAGTTCGTAGGCGCGGCGCGAGGTGACGCGCCGGAAGTCGGCCACCCAGGTTTTCACCGTAATCGTGTCGCCATACTTTGCTGGCCGAATGTATTCGATGTCGGTAGCGTGCGCGTACCAGGTGCGCCCCATCTGCGCGTAGCGTTGCGGATCGTAGCCGGCAGCCGCGGATGCTTCGAAGGCCGCCTCTTGCATGTAGCGCAGGTAGTTGGCGTTGTTGACGTGACCGTATAGGTCGCATTCGTAGAAGCGCACCTTGAACGCGCTGGTGTGAACGAGCGGCATGGATGCAATAATAGCCCCTGATTCGCTATGAACACTGGAGAACACTACGATTTCATCATCGTCGGCGGTGGGTCGGCCGGCTGCGTGCTGGCCAACCGCCTGAGCGAAGCCCCATCGCACAACGTGTTGGTGCTGGAGGCCGGCAGGCCGGATTACTGGTGGGACATCTTCATCCACATGCCGGCCGCGCTGGCCTACCCAATCGGCAACCGCTTCTACGACTGGCAATACGAGTCCGAGCCGGAGCCGTTCATGGGCGGCCGGCGCATCTACCACGCGCGTGGCAAAGTGCTGGGCGGCAGCAGCAGCATCAACGGCATGATCTTCCAGCGCGGCAACCCGCTGGATTACGAGAAGTGGGCGCGCGACCCGGGCATGGCTCACTGGGACTACGCCCATTGTCTGCCCTACTTCAAGCGCATGGAGACGTGCCTGGCCGGCGCAGACGAATGGCGTGGAGACAAAGGCCCGCTGGTGCTGGAGCGTGGCCCGGCGGAAAGCCCGCTGTTCAAGGCGTTCTTTGAGGCGGTGCAGCAAGCAGGCTATCCGCTCACCGACGATGTGAACGGCTATCGCCAGGAGGGCTTCGCCAAATTCGACCGCAACATCCACAACGGTCGGCGGCTGAGCGCGGCGCGGGCCTATCTGCATCCGGTGATGCACCGCCGCAACCTGAAAGTCGTCACGCGGGTGCTCGTCACGCGCGTGCTGTTCGAGGGTCGGCGCGCTGTCGGCGTCGAATACGCGCGCGGGAAGAACCTCGAGCGCGCTTACGGCAAAGAGGTGATCTTGTGCGGCGGCGCGATCAACTCGCCACAACTACTCATGCTCTCGGGCGTGGGTAATGCGAAGGAACTCAGCGCGTTGGGCATCGCGCCCGTGCACGACCTGCCCGGCGTGGGCGAGAACCTGCAGGATCACCTGGAGGTGTATGTGCAGTATGCCTGCAAGCAGCCGGTCAGCATGCAGCCTGCGCTCAAGTGGTACAACAAACCGTGGATCGGCTTGCAGTGGGTGTTGTTCAAGAAGGGGCCGGCGGCGACGAATCACTTCGAGGCCGGCGGCTTCATCCGCAGCAACGACGAGGTCGAGTACCCGAATGTGATGTTTCACTTCCTGCCGCTCGCCATCCGCTACGACGGCAGTGCGCCGCGTGGCGGGCACGGCTACCAGGTGCACGTTGGGCCGATGTACTCGAACTCGCGCGGCTGCGTCAAGCTGAAGTCCGCCGACCCGAAGGCCAAACCGGCCCTGCGCTTCAACTACCTGTCCACGCCCGAGGATCGCCGCGAGTGGGTAGAGGCGATTCGCTGCGCGCGGCACATCTTGAACCAGCCGGCGCTCGAACCGTTCAACGGCGGCGAGCTATCGCCGGGACCGCAGGTGCAGACCGATGAGGAGATTCTCGACTGGGTGCGGCGCGACGGCGAGACGGCGCTGCATCCGAGCTGCACGTGCAAGATGGGCATTGACGCGATGGCCGTGACCGATCCGAACACGATGCGCGTGCACGGCCTGGATGGCCTGCGCGTAGTGGACGCATCGGTGATGCCCTACGTCACGAACGGCAACATCTACGCGCCGACGATGATGATCGCCGAGAAGGCCGCCGATCTGATCCTGGGCAACACGCCACTGCCGCCGGAACACGTGCCGTTCTACCGGCATCGCAACGCAGCGCCTAACGCGCTCGCAGCGCGTTAGGCGTTTGCCGCAGGAGTCACCACAACATCCACGTTCATCTCGCGCCCGGCTTGATGCAGCGCCGGCTCCCAGTCGTCGCGTGCCAGAGCCGGCGGCGTGAGCACCAGCGCCGTCATCGAGAATAGTGGCGCGCCGCTCATTCCTGCGCGGACCGTGCTGGTGTCCATGGATTCGATGGTGATGCCGTGCTCGGCCAGCGAATGGGCGAGGTGATGGATGATGCCCTCGTGATCGGCACCGTGCACCTCGATCCGGTATGGCTGCCAGCCGCGAGGGCGCTCGGCGCGCGCCTGCGTGGTCTGACTGAGCGTGAGCTTGTAGCCCTGCGCGACCAGCGGCTGGAAGGCAGCTTCCAAGTTGGCCAGCTGCGCTTCCGGCAGCGAGGCCATGAGCAGAACGGCGAACGCACCGCCCAAGCGCGCCATGCGGCTGGTCTCTACGTTGCCGCCACAGTCGAGGATGCGCGCCGTGACGTCCTCCACCAAGCCGACGCGATCCGGGCCGGTGAGGGTCAGGATGATGTTCGTGTGCATAGTCGGTTCAGAAGTGTCGTCAATGTCCTCGCATCTACGACTCCAACATGCGGATGGCGCTAGCCGTGAGCAAGGCCACCGATATCGGCAACACATCCTCGTCTATCTGGAAGCGTGGGCTGTGGTGCGGCTCAGTCATGCCTTTGGCCTTGTTGCCTGCGCCGACGAACACATAGGCACCGGGCGCGGCCTGCAAGAAGAAAGCGCAGTCTTCAGCGCCCATGATGCGATAGTCGTTTCGCACGCGATCCGCGCCAAAGAGCGCAGTCGCCGCATCACGCACAATCTGCGCCATCGCTGGATCGTTCACCGTGGCCGGCGTGCCTGCTTCTGAGAAGGCCACGCTCGCTTCCACGCCAAGCGCATGAGCGACGCTTTCGGCGATCCGCTCGATGCGATTGCGCAGCAACTGCATCACTTCGTCTTTGAACGCGCGGATGGTGCCCTGCATTTCGACCACGTCGGGGATGATATTGGGCGCCGTGCCGCCGTGAATGCTGCCGACCGTCACCACGCCCTGATCCATCGGATCCACGTTGCGGGCGACGATGGTTTGCAGCGCCGTGACGATGTGTGCCGCGGCGACGACCGGATCGGCCCCCAGATGCGGCGATGCGCCATGCGCGCCGCGCCCTCGCACGACGATGCGATACGCGCCGCTGGCGGCCAGGGTCGGCCCGTCGGTCATGCCGACGATGCCGACTTCTTCGGTCGCCCATACGTGCATCGAGAGCATGCGATCTGGCTTCGGATTCTCCAGCACACCATCGCGGATCATGGCCAGCGCGCCACCGACGATCTCCTCGGCAGGTTGAAAGACGAACTTGGCCACACCGCCCCACAGATCGCGATGCCGCACCATCATCTCCGCCACACCCAGCCCGATCGAGGTGTGCGCGTCGTGACCGCAGGCGTGCATCTTGCCCTCATACTGCGACTTGAAAGGCACATCCACTGCTTCCTGAATCGGCAACGCGTCCATGTCGAAGCGCAGCAGCAGCGTGAGCGGCCGGCCGGTCGGCCGCCCACCTTCGAGCACGCCGACCACGCCGGTCTTGCCGACGCCGGTCTGCACCTCGTAGCCAAGCGCGCTCAGCCTGTCGGCGACGATGCCGGCGGTGCGCACCTCTTCAAAGGCCAGCTCGGGGTGCTGGTGTAGATCGCGACGCACGGCGACCAACCGGTCGCGCATCGCTTCGGCTTCTTCTCGTAGCTGGGTGAGTGGGATCACGCTTCCTCCTCGGATCGAGACTCGGGCGCTGAAAGATCATGATGAACGCGCGGCTGCACGGCTCAAGGTGCAACCGCGCCGTTCAACTCATCGTCGTCAGGGACGAACCCGATCTAGACTATACGCGAAAGTTGATAAAAGATGCAGCGCTGAGTTTGGCGTTGATCTTCATCCTTCAACTGCGGCGCGAATCTCTCGGTGCAACGCAATCTCCAAAAAGGTTCGGCGAAAGGGCGAGTCCGGTGGGATCAAGTCGTGCTTGCGCATCATCTCGTCGTGAGCCTGCCGCAAGAAAGCTGCCGCTTCCTCATCGCGCCCGGCAGCGGCCAGCGCCTGGCTATGGCGCAGCAGGATCTCTTCGCTTACGCACTCCACCACTTGTGTGAAGCCGAACGCGCGATACAAGTCGAGCGCCACGCCGGACGCCACGAGCGCTTGTTGCACATGCGCCGCACGCGCACTTTCCTCAACCTGCAAGCGCGCCAGCGCCAGATGTGTTGCGGCATCCAGGCACGACGCAGCCATCCGGTACTGCTGCGAGACCAGGTTATCTGCCACTTGCTGAAGCACCGGCTGGGTGGCCTGCAGCGCGCGCTGCAGGCTCGCCTCGTCGCCAACGGCTTGATGCAGCATCGCCTCGACCAGCCCCCATCCGGCGCGGCCCAGTTCGATCAGGATTGCGCCGCTGAGCGGTTCAGCCTGCGCCAACAGCGCCCGCGCCTCGTCCAGGCGCCCCTGCAGCACATACACCTGTGCGATGCGCAACATCGGGAACAACCGCCGGGCGCTCGGCGACCACTTGTCAAGCGCTTCTTGCAGCAGGACCAACCCACCGGCGTAGTCGCCCAAGTAGATCGCCTGGATTTGTCCGCAGTAGGTCAGCGCATCACCCTCAGCAAAGCGATTGCCGATCTTTTGGCTGATGCGCAAGCGCACTTGCTCGAACTCAACCAGTTGCCGGTAGTAGTCGCCGCGCCGCTCGTAGCGCGCGCTGAGCGCGCCCAACAGCGCGATCTTGATGGCCTTGTCGTTCACCTGCTCGGAGCGCGCCAGCGCCGCCTGCAAATATTCTTCGCTGCGCGGTAGGTCATCAGGGCCGTAGAACTTGCTGAAGCCGAGCAGCAGCCCCACCTCGGCGTGCAAATCGCCCAGCTCGCGCGCCAACGCCAGCGCATGCTCGGCTTGCATGCGCGCCTCTGGCCGGCGCAAGTGCGAGCCCAACTGCGCAACGGCGATCAGAGCTTGCAATTCACGACGCTGGTCACCGATCTGCCGCGCCAGCGCCAGCGCCTCCTCGGCCAGCGATAGGCCCTGCGCGGCTTCGTCGCGGCCAGCTTCACCCGTGATCACCTCCGGCTGAGCAAGCAGTGCGTCCACACGCCAGGTCGGATCATCGGACAGGGCATCGGCCAGCACCAGCAATGCGCGCGCGTCGGCGCGCGCTGCTTCGATCTCGCCCATGTCCAGCAACACCCGACGCCGGCCGTCGAACACCTCGAATCGCTGCATGCGGATCGCGCGCCAGCGATCATCGTTCGCTGCATCAGCCTCCATCCGGTCGAGCAACGCGATGGCGCGGTTGTAGCGCTGCAGCGCCTCAGCGTTAGCATATAGCTTGCGGGCTTCCTCCGCAGCCGTCAGCGTATAGAACAGCTCCTTCGGGTAGTTCTCTGCGCCGCGGAACTGTTCCGCCAGCAAGCCATAGTAGCCCACCAAGGCATCGGGGTTGACGTGAAGCGCCAGATACTCGGCCACCCGGGCGTGCAGCGCAACGCGCTGGGCGGTGAGCAGGCTGTCGTAGGCGGCATCGCGCACCAGCGGCGAGCGGAACAAATACTGCATCCCCAGCTCCGGCAGGCGGCCGGTCTCCTGGATCAACTGGACGCGCTGCAGGGCAGCGAGCCGGCGCGACAACTCCGGCGTATCGCCAATCACGGCGCGCACCACGTTCGACCAAAAGACCGAGCCGATCACCGCGGCCACTTGTAACACGTGGCGCTCGCCGGGTGATAGGCGATCAATGCGCGCGATGAGCAAGCGCTGCAGGCTGTCCGGCAGATCCAGTGTGGTCACCGTGCGCGTGGCGCGCCAGCGACCGGTCTCTGCATCGCGCACCAGCACGCCGCCGATCACCAGCGCGTTGATCAATTCCTGGATGTAGTATGGGTTGCCTGCCGCATTCTTTACGATCAGATCGCGCGTTTCCGGCGGCAGCGCCTCGGGGCCGATCATGGCGGCGATCAGCTCGGCGCTTTGCGCATCGTCCAGCGGCTTGAGTTCGATCTGCGTCAGGCGATGCGAGTACTCCGCCTCGATGTGCTGGGCGAGTGCCCACACCGGCGCGTCGCGCTCCGGGCGGAACACGAGCAGCATCAACAGCGCCTCGGTCTCGCACAAGGGCAGGCAATACTTCAACAGGTCCAGCGACGATGTGCCGGCCCATTGCATGTCGGCGAAGACCAGCACGAGCGGGCCGCGCCGGCACATCGCCACAATCCAACTCTGCACGGCGATGAAATAGCGCTGGCGCAACCCCTCGGCGTCGAGATGGCGCACGCGCTCGCTAAATTCGCCTTCCAGCGGCAGCGAGAGCAGCGTCGCGAGATAGGGATAATGCTCGGCGAACTCTTCGCCCCACAACGCCTCACTCTCCCGGCGCAGCACATCGCGCGCCTCCTCTTTGGATTGCGCGCGATACGAGCAGCACTGGTTTAGCCAATCGTTCAACAGGTCAATCCACATCGAATACGGCCAGCCCTGGTGGTAAGACCGGCACCGCCCACGCACCCAGGCGAGCATCGGCGTGGGCTGAGCTTGCTCAAGCTGAGCTTGTCGAGGCTGAGCTAGCTCAGGCTGAGCTTGTCGAAGCCGAGCTTGTCGAAGCCGAGCTTGTCGAAGCTGAGCCTGTCGAAGCTGCGTCGTTTCGGCGGCTTGCGCCGCGCTGAGCAGCGCGCCGCGATGCACGAAGTACTGGCGCAACTCGTTGACGAGGAAGGACTTGCCCAGCCCCCTGTCGCCGGTCAGCATCGCGATCCGGCCTCGTCCGTTCAGCACGTCCTTCACGCAGTGCTTGAGCGCGGCGAACTCGACCTCGCGGCCGATCAGCGGCACGGGATAGCCGATAGACGATGATTGAGGCGTGCCGTCGCTATCGGCCTTGTGCGCCAGCGGGCGATACACGGCGATCGGCCGGCTGATGCCGCGCACGGTGATGCTGCCCAGTGGCTGCCAGTCGAATGACGGCGCGACGAGGCGGTAGGTGTGCTCGCTGACGAGGACAGTGCCCGGCTCGGCCGCCGCTTCCATGCGCGCCGCTACGGCGATCGCGGCGCCCATGGCCACCTCGGCATGGGGAGGGCGCTGGGCGGCGCTGCTGACGATGACCTCGCCCGTGCTGACGCCTACACGCAGCCGGAGCGAGATGCCCTGTTGCTGTTCGACCTGCGCCGCGAACGCGCCGACCGACTGCTGCATAGCCAATGCAGCAAGCACTGCGCGTTCGGGATCGTCCTCATGCGCGCGCGTCGCGCCGAAGAAAGCCACCATGCCATCGCCGCGAAACTGCTCCACCTCGCCGCCAAAACGATGCACCTCTTCCTCCAGAATGTGGAGCACGCGGTTCATCAGCTCCACCCAGGCCTCGGTGCCCACACGCTCCAGCAGCGCCGTCGAGCCGCTGACGTCGGTGACCAGCACGGTAGCGATGCGGCGCTCACCTGCCGAAGAGAAGATCGCCAGCGCGGAATCGGCCGGCTCCTCGATGGGTTCAGCGGCCGGCGGCGGCAGTTGCGCCGGCAGGCGGGCGATATGGTTATCATCGCTCTGCAAACGCGTGCCGCAGTTGCCGCAATAGCGATAGTTGGGGGGATTGGCGAAGCCGCACGTCGGGCACATGCGCGCCAGGCGCGTGCCGCACATGCCGCAGAAGCGCATCTCCGGCGGGCCGTCGAAGCCGCAATTTGGACACTTCACCAGAACAGTTCTACAGATCAGACTGCTCGGAGCGGTCCGACCCGTTGCAAAACCTCAAACAGTCAGCCCCCGCCTCTCATCTCTGACCGCTGACCTCTGACTTCTGACTTCTGGCTTCTGGCTTCTGACCTCTGATTTCTGGCCCCTGATCCCTGCCTCTGGCCCGCTACAGCGCCTCGAGCGCGCGCCGGAAGCGCCGGGCCAGCTCCTGCAGGACGGTGATCGCCATCTCCGGGTCTTCGCGCAGCGCGGCGAGGAAGTCCCAGCGGGTGAGCACCAGGCAGCGCGTCGGCTCGGTCGTCACCACCGACGCCGTGCGCAGGCCGTCGTCGAGCAACGCCAGCTCACCGAAGAAGTCGGTCGGCCCGAAGGTGTTGACGAGGGCCTTCGAGCCATCGGCGCGCTCGCGGATTGCCTCGGCGCGGCCGGATGCGATGATGAAGAAGCCCTCGCCCCCCGCGCCCTGCGTGACGATGGCATGGCCGGCGGGATACTCGCGCTCGACGAAGCGGCGTGCCAGGTGCTCGAGCT
>JANWYN010000090.1 GCA_025055235.1 Candidatus Roseilinea sp.
CGGGTGCGCCGCTTGCCGGTCATGGATGCAGGCAAGCTCGTCGGGATCATCACGCTGGGCGACTTACGCCAGGC
The DNA here is from genome assembly GCA_025055235.1 of Candidatus Roseilinea sp. Lineage (GTDB taxonomy): Bacteria > Chloroflexota > Anaerolineae > J036 > Brachytrichaceae > JAAFGM01. Next base: position 75 of record JANWYN010000090.1, read on the forward strand.
CAATGCGACAGTGGACAACCCCGAAGCGGCGAAGATGCGCGTGGAGCTGATCATGACCGAGAACGTCGTAACGGTGACGCCCCAGACCTCGCTGCGTGACGCAGCCAAGCTCATGATCAAGCACAAGATAAGCGGCCTGCCGGTGATGGATGGCTCGGAGCTGGTCGGCATCATCACCGAATCCGACATCTTCCGCGCTGTGATGGCCGAGGAGCAGCCGGAGCCGACCGAGGCCGAGCCTACCGAGAAGCAGGTGCCGCTGCTGGCCGCAGAAAATTAGCTGGAGGTGCGCCGATGTTCAAGAAGATTCTCGTGCCTTTGGACGGCTCTTCTTTCTCCGAAGAGGCGCTGCCGCATGCGCGCGAGTTGGCCGAGTGCGGCAATGCAGAGATCATCCTCGCGCGCGTGGATGAACCCTATGAGCCGCCGCCCGGCGTATTCGTGCCGGCCACCGCGATACCGGAGGTGGTGCAGCTCAGCGCTGGCGAATATCTCGAACAGCTCGTCTCGCGCCTAGCGCTGGCCGGCTTCAAGGTGAGCAGTGCCGTGCTCGATGGCAAAGTGCCCGACGCGCTGCTCAAGTTTGCCAAGAGTGAGGGCGTGGACCTCATCGTCATGTCAACGCACGGCCGGACGGGGCTCAGCCGGCTGTTGATGGGCAGCGTTGCGGAGCAGGTCGTGCATGGGGCACACTGCCCGGTGTTGTTGGTGCGCCCTCAAGCGCAGTGAGCAGTGTGGCTAGACCCCAGGGTTCTTGAAGAACCTTGGGGTCTACTTCTTCTTTTTGGCTTTGGGCTTGGCCTGGGACTTGCGCTGCGTCTTCATCGGTACGGTGCGGCGCTTTGCGGTTGCCTTGCGGTCCTGTTCCTCGGCTTCTTTTTCGGCCTTGGCAGTTGGATCTTCGGGCGGCGCACCGTGGTCGTCATCCATCCCCATGCCGGCCGGCCCGCTCATGTCGTCGCCGAACAGGTCGCCCATGCTCTTTTCGATCTGCTCGGGGTCTTCGCCGCGTTCCAGGCGGGTGACGACTTCGTCAAACTCCGGCCCGAGATCTTCGCCGCTTTCTTGAGCCATCTTGCGCATGAAGCGGCCTAAGGCGCGCGGGTCGTTCTCGTCCAGGCCGGCCATCTCGTCCAGCAGGGCATCGTCCCCGCCGTTGGAGGCGCCGAAGTCGCTCGACCCTGCGCCGCGCACCACGCGCACGCGCGAGGCCAGCCGCATCAGCCGGCGGCTGCCACAGCGATCGCATCGCGCGCTCTTTTCATCCACAGCCGACAACGAGCGCCAGAAGATGGAGACTTTGCGGCCACAATCTTGACAGCGGTATTCGTATATCGGCATGCCGACATTCTAGCGCATGCACCCGCCGGGAATGCGCACGTATAAGCGATAAGCAAAGGGGGCACTTTCTAACAGGGGCATTGCGCGGATTTGCGCAGCGGATGAATCCGCGCGCAACGCATGGCAAAGCCGGCGCACGGCCGGCTTTGCTGCGAATTGCCCGCGACTTCAGTCGCCGGGCGTTTTGCCCCGGGAAATACCCCTAAGCAAACAGCGCTGCTCGAACTGTGTATAATGCGCTTGCCCCCGGGGAATGGCGCAGATGGCAGCGCGCACGGTTTGGGACCGTGAGGTCCCGGGTTCAAATCCCGGTTCCCCGATCTTCCTAAGTAAGCATCCCTCAAGTCCAGGTTTGCAAAACGTAGCGGTCTCTCGAGCGAAGTGCGCAAGTCCGTATGCGCAACGAATCTATCGTGTCATCGCATTCATCGTCCGGGATGAACGTTCGGCGCTCGACCATTGCATCCACCGTTATTCACAAACGATCTGAAATGGAACTGGTATGGCTGATCAAACCATGACACGCGACACTAGCAACAGCAGTAAGCCAGATCGCAACCTAGCGTTAGAGTTGGTGCGTGCGACCGAAGCAGCGGCCCTCGCGGCCAGCAAGTGGATGGGACGCGGCGACAAAAACGCCGGCGACCAGGCCGCCGTCGAGGCGATGCGGCTGATCTTGAGCGAAGTGGATATGGATGGCGTCGTCGTCATCGGTGAAGGCGAGAAGGACGAGGCGCCCATGCTCTACAACGGCGAAAGGTTAGGAAATGGCATCGGGTTGCAGGTGGACATCGCCGTAGATCCGATAGACGGCACGCGCCTGCTCAGCGTCGGCGGTGCCGGCTCGATCTCGGTCGTCGGCTTGGCCGAGCGCGGCAAGATGTTCAAGCCGTGCACGTTCTACATGGATAAAATCGTGGTCGGCCCGGAGTGCAAGGGCGTGATAGACATCGAAGCGCCACCGGCGGCGAACATCCGCGCGGTCGCGCGCGCCAAAGGTATGCCGGTCAGCGCTGTGACCGTGTGCATCCTAGATCGCCCGCGCCATCAAAAACTCATCGAGAAGGTGCGCGCAGCCGGCGCGCGCATCAAACTCATTAGCGACGGCGACATCTCCGGCGCACTGCAAACCGCCATCCCCGACTCGGGCGTAGATATACTGATGGGCATCGGCGGCACGCCGGAGGGAGTGATTACCGCTGCAGCGATGCGCTGCCTAGACGGCGAGATTCAAGGCAAGCTCTGGCCCCGCGACGACGCCGAGCGCGAGCAAGCGCAGGCGCAATGCGACTTGGACGAGATATTGACGACGGAGAAGCTGTGCGGCGGCGACAATGTCTTCTTTGCCGCCACCGGCATCACGACAGGCGAGTTACTGGAGGGTGTACACTATAGCGGCAATATCGCTCGCACATACTCCCTGGTGATGCGATCGAAGTCCGGCACCGTTCGCTACATCGAATCGCGTCATCGTTTGGACAAACTGCGCACATTCAGTCAGGTTACCTACGTTGATTGATGCGCCATTGGCGCTCCCCGCTGCTTGCACTGCATTCGACGAACCTCGAGGAGAGATGGAGGATTTGGGCCGCAGGAGGCCGGTTAGGAAGACGGGTATTGGCATGAGGCGCGGCCGTGGCGCTCCATCGAGCGCCAGAGCCGCACGTGAGTAGATATGAAGAGGCAAACACAAACACAAGAAGAACCCACCCAGAGCGCCCCGCTTGAAGCGATAAACGGCAACGGCACCGAGGCGTTGCCGGCAATCGCCGAAGAAGCGGCGCCCGCAGCGCCATCGCCGGCTCCGCTGCCGCAGGGCGGGCGCCAGCAACGGCGCAACATGTTCGACATGGCGCGTCTGGAGCACGAGACGTTGAGCGAACTGCGGGAGCGCGCCAAAGAGTTGGGCATCTCCGGCTACAGCCGGCTGAAGAAGGACGACCTGATTATTCAGCTCTTGCGCGCCCAAGCCGAGAAGAACGGCCTCGAGCTACGCGGCGGCGTTATTGACATCGTGGATGACAACATCGGCTTCTTGCGCGCGGAGCACTACCTGCCCGGGCCGGAGGACATCTATGTGTCGCCGTCGCAGATCAAGCGCTTCGGGCTACGCACCGGCGATATGGTCGTGGGACAGGTGCGCCCGCCAAAGGAAAGCGAGAAATACTTCAGCTTGCTGCGCGTCGAGGCCGTGAACGGCCAGGACCCTGAACAGGCCAAGAACCGCCCGCACTTCGAGAAGCTCACGCCGATCTTCCCCAACGAAATCTACAACCTCGAGGCAAGCGGCAAACTCAGCATGCGCCTGCTCAACATCGTCGCGCCCATCGGGAAGGGCCAGCGCGGTTTGATCGTCGCACCGCCCAAGGTGGGCAAGACCACGCTGCTCAAGGACATCGCCAATGCGATCAGCAAAAGCTATCGCGATGTGCATCTGATGGTCGCCTTGATCGCCGAGCGGCCGGAAGAGGCGACCGACTTCGACCGTTCGGTAGATGCCGAGGTGATTTCGTCCACGTTCGACGAGCCGGTGCAGAACCACGTGCGCGTGGCGGAGATGGTGCTCAACCGTGCCAAGCGTTTGGTCGAATGTGGCCGCGACGTGGTGATCCTGCTGGACTCGCTGACGCGCTTGAGCCGCGCCTACAACCTCACCGTGCCGTCGTCGGGCCGGACGCTCTCCGGCGGCGTGGATCCGGCAGCGCTCTATCCGCCCAAGGAATTCTTCGGCGCAGCGCGCAACATCGAGGAGGGCGGCAGCCTGACCATCATCGCCACCGTGCTGGTGGATACCGGTAGCCGCATGGACGACTTCATCTACGAAGAGTTCAAAGGCACCGGCAACATGGAGATCCATCTCTCGCGACGCCTGGCCGAGCGCCGCATCTTCCCCGCTTTCGACATCCTGGCCAGCGGCACGCGTCGAGAGGAGTTGTTGCTGGGCGAGAAGACCGCGCAGCGCACTTACCTGATGCGTCGCATGCTCAGCCAGCTCATGGCGCCACAACCCCAGGGGGCCGGCTACGACATCACCACAGCGATGGAGGCCTTCCTGCAGCGCTTCTCCAAGACCAAGACCAACGAGGAGTTCCTGGCCTCGCTGACGAAAGACCTGGCGTAGGTGATTCGCAAGCGTTCGCAAGCGATGGAAGACTTCGATCTCGACAGGCTCGATCTCGACAGGCTCGATCTCGACAAGTCTGATCGCATCACCCGCCGGATCGCGCACGGCGTCTATCGCATCCTGCACAACCGCAAGGTCGTGGGCGAAGAGCTGTGGGGCATCTTCGGCTTGCTCAGCGGTGGCTACCGGCTGATGACCGAGATTGACCTGAAATGGCCGATCCCTAATCAGCAGCGGGCGCAGCTTGACCTGGATTCAGCCTGGTTGACGCGCAAGCTGTGGGTGCAGTTGGACCTCGAGGGCAAGCGGCGCGTCGCACATTACGTGCCGGGCGATGGCGAAGTAGAGGTCACCATCTATGAGGAGCCGCTGCGCTACGGCGACCCCAGCCGCGCATCGCGCGAGCAGCAGTTGCAGCTCTCGGTGATGACGAAGGCCAAGCGCGTCTATGCCGCGAAGATGAACTACGGGCCGCGCACCTTCCTCGACTATGGTTCGACGTTGCTCAACTTTGCGCATCTGAGGCGCTTGCACCTGACGCCGGGGGCGCAGACGCAGATCGAGGCAGTTGTCGTCACTCAACCTTCGCTCGAGCCGCTGGCGCTAGCGCAGACATACTGCTACGTGCGCGACGAACAGATCACCTCGTTGGTGCAGCCGTTCATGATCACCCGGCGCTACACCATCGAGGAGCACATCGCCGGCGATGGCAAAGACGACGCACCGTTCACCACCATCTGGACGGATCAACACGGCGTGGTCATCAAGCAAGACGTGCTGCTCGGCAAAGAGACGCACGGGTGCGAGCTGGTAAGCTATCAGTGGGTGGGCGAGGAAGCCTAGCTCACTCCGTTTTGCCCGGCCCGGCCTGAACCGCGGCCAGCTCGATCGTCCTGCGCCCATCGCGCTCCACCCACACGCCGCATTCGCTACCATCCGGGCTTTGGCCGAGTTCCAGCGGCGTGCCGTCCATCCTCAGCACCGGGTGATAGAAGCGCGCGACGATCTCGGCATGTCCTTCGATGTAGTGGCCGATCAGCGCGCGCCGGAAGCGATCCCGTGACCGGTTGGGCAGGCTGCCGTGCACGATCTGGCCGTTGAAGAAGAGCACATCGCCGGCTTGCATGATGGCCGGGACGACCGGCGTTCCTTCCGGCAGTGGCACGGTGACGTCGGTGAAGCTCTGCGTGGTGTCGGCGGGGACAGTGCACAACACCGGCCAGTGCTGGCTGCCCGGCACGAGTTGTAGGCAGCCGTTCTCCTCGTCGCAGTCGTCCAGCGCCATCCACGCGGCGATGCAAGTGCCCGGCTTGGCGCGCAGATAGTATTGATCCTGGTGCAGCGCCTGCCCGCGCGCACCGGGCGGCTTAAAGTAGAGCATCGTCTGCACGGCATATGGTTCGCGGCCGGTGAGCGCCGTCAGATAGGCGTTGAGGCGAGGGTCTATTAACCACTTCAGGCTGACCTCGTCCCAACGGTGCATGTGGATCATGCGCGGATACTTCTTCAGCGGGTCGTTGCCGGTGACATCCACGCCGGCTAGGTCGCCGGGATATGTGCCCTGGCCGCGCAGCCGCATATAGTGCGCCTTGTAGAACGCCACCTCTTCTTTGGAGAAGAGCTGGCGGACGATGAGGTATCCCTGTTCGTCGTAGAACGATCGCTGTTCTGGGGTCAACATGCCTGAACCTCCTGAAATGGACGCGGTTACCGCACCGCGCTCTGCACGCCGGCGGTGATCATGTTGAGCAAGGGCGCCGGCAACAAACCGAAGATGAACACCGCGGCGACGCTGATGGCAGCCGCTAGTGAACGCGGCGCATTGGCGGGGATCGGCTCGCCCTCGGTTTGCGGCTCGCGCATGAACATCGTCATCACCAGCCGCAGGTAGAAGTACGACGACACCACACTGGTCAGCACGCCGATCACCGCTAGCCACGTCAGACCCGATGCCACTGCCGCGCTGAACAGGAAGTACTTGCCGACGAAGCCGGCCGTCGGCGGGATGCCGATCAGCGAGAACATCGCGATGGCCATCACGATGCCCAGCAGCGGCTTGCGGCGGCCGAGGCCGGTGTAAGCGTCGAACGTTTGGTCTTCCTCTGCGCCGCTGCCCATGGCGGTCATCACGGCGAACGCGGCCAGCGTGGTGAAGGCGTAGGCGGCCAAGTAGAACAGCACGCCGATGGCGCCCGCCTCGCTCCCGGCCGCGACGCCGGCCAGCGCGTAACCCGCGTGCGCGATGCTCGAGTAGGCCAGCATGCGCTTGACGTTGTTTTGCACCAGCGCGGCGACGTTGCCCACGATCATGGTCAGCGCTGCGATCACGGCGACGATGGGTTGCCACTCCGGCAGCAACGGTTGGAAGCCGAACATGAACACGCGCAACACGGCAGCGAAGCCGGCCGCCTTGGTCGCCGTAGCCATGAACGCAGTCACAGTCGTCGGCGCGCCTTCATACACGTCGGGCGTCCACATGTGGAACGGCGCGGCGGCGATCTTGAAGCCCAGTCCGGCCAGAATGAGCGCTGCGCCTGCGAAGAGCAGCGCTGGGTCATAGGCGCGCGCGCCGGTCGCGCTTAGGATGGCCGACAGCGCAGACAGCGACGTCGTGCCGGCAGCGCCGTACACCAGCGCAATGCCGTACACCAAAAAGCCTGAGGCGAACGCGCCCATCAGGAAGTACTTCATTGCCGACTCTTCGCTCTCCAGCCGCGGCCGGGCGATGCCGCACAGGATATAGAGTGGGATCGAGAGCAGCTCGACGGCCAAGAACACCATCAGCAGGTTCATGGCGTGGCCCATCAGCATCATGCCCCCGACGGAGAACAGCATTAGCGCATAGAACTCGCCGCGCATGATGCCGCGCGCTTCGTTGTAACGCAGCGCCATCAGCACCGCGAGGACGCCGATGGCGGCGAGCAGCGCGTCTAGGAAGAACGCGTAGCCGTCGGCGCGCACCATGTTCTGGAACGCGTTGAACGGCGAGGTGCCCATCAGGAGGAGCGCGGCTAGGCCGGCCACCACCAGCGTGCCGGCGGACAGCCAAGCCGTCACGGACTTCCGCTCGGCCGGCAGCGCCAGATCAATCAGCAGCAACGCGATGCCTCCGACGGTGACGATGAGGAAGGGGAGGACTGCGATCAAGTCATTCGCGGACATAGTGTAATGTTGACAACGCGCCGAATTGTAGCGTCTTTGCCGGAAAGACGCAGCGCTTAACGCGCCTGGAGCGCGTTATACCAATTGCACGGCCCGTGTGGGCTAATTCGCCTTCAAAAGACGCACGCACGTCATTCCCGCGAAGCTTGTCCTCGCGAAGGCGTGGAGGAAGCCCGGCGCTAAACCACTGGGCTAAGGGGACGGGCGAGCTTCGACGGGCTTCGACAGGCTTCGGCAAGCTCAGCCTGCGCGTCAGCCCGCGCGACGGTAACTTCTCAGCGTCCAGAGCCGCAGGCGTGAAGCCTGCGGCTACCACACGGATTGCCCATCGCCCGCCTCTTCAGCGCGAACCATTCATGGCCGCGCTGCTTGAGCGCGTCATACGTTCATCGCCGTCAGTTGGAAGCGAGCGCCATCGGCGGCGATGAAGTCGTAGAGCACGCCGTCGTCATCGCACCAGAAGTGCGCAGCGCGCTGCATTTGCCCGTCGTGCGCGGTTTCTATCTCATAGTGCTGCAAGGTCATTTCGCCGAAGCGCGTGACGTAGCGTTCGTCCGGCTGGCGGCGGTAGGTCTGCCGCACGGCGGTCGGTTTGAACGTCACCGCGTCGAGGAGGAAAGCATCGAACGTCCGCGCCTGGCCCGGCTGCAGCCGGCTGCGCCAGACGGCGACCATGGTGCACAGCGGCGTCGTCCAGCCGATCTCGATGTCTTCTCGCCACGCCACGTGTTTCTCGTGAATCTCGGCCTTGTGCCGCCAGCAGATCGTCGCCCGGTCACGATGCTCACCGAGCACGCAGATGCGACTTTCGCGCGCGCCGAACAGGCCGTGGATGGTGAACTCGATCAACCGGAGCTGCGGGTCGAGCAGGATCGTCATCGAGTCGCTGCGCGGCTCGTCGAACGGCGCGACGCGCACGGTCTCGTTGTCAATCTGGATCGAGCCGTCGGGTAGGCGGATGGCTTGCCACCGTTCGTCTGCAATCACGTCGCCGGACGGGGCGAAGGCCTGATAGATGCCTTTGCGATTGGTGCTCAGCATGGGGCGGCGGGCGCTAACGGATGTCGCCTCGGTCGAGATGAGTTGAAATGAAAGCTAGAATATGTGTGCGACACGTCGCGCATTATAGATGGATGCAGATATCGCCGTCGGCATCGTCAGCCTGTTCGTGCTGATCCTGGTCAACGCCTTCTTCGTCTTCGCGGAATACAGCGTGGCGGTCTCGCGCAAGACGCGCATCGCCGAGCTGGCGGACAAAGGCAACGCACAGGCAAAGCTGGTCTTGGGCGTGATGCAGGATCCGGACCGCTTCTTCGCCGCGACGCAGGTTGGGGTGACGATCACATCGCTCGCCGTCGGTGCGCTGAGCGAGCCGGCCTTCAGCCGGCTACTCGGCGGCTTTTTTGCGGCGCTGGGGGTCGCCGTTCCGTTCATTCGCAGCATCGCCGCCTTTCTAGGCGCAGTGAGCGCGCTGCTGATCGCCTCGTACTTCCAGATCGTTTTGGCCGAACTCGTGCCGCGCTCGATCACCCTGCGCGCGGCGGAGCGCGTCGCGCTCATCGTCGTCCCGCCGATGAACGCGCTGGCGACGCTCTTGCGCCCCTTCGTGGGACTGCTCAAAGGATCATCGCGCTGGGTATTGCGCGCCCTGGGCTTCCAGCCGGACGCCGATGCCGAGCGGCTGCATACGCTCGAGGAGTTGCGCATGCTCATTGAAGCCAGCGAGCGCGGCGGTGCGATCGAATCCGAGCAGGGCGAGATGCTGAGCAAGGTGTTCTCGTTCGGCGACACCACCGTCCGCGAAGTGATGATCCCGCGCACCGAGATGATTTGCGTGAACGTCGAGGCGTCGTTGCATGAGGTTGGCCATCTCTTCTCCACACATGCCTACAGCCGGCTGCCCGTTTACGAAGAATCGCTCGATCACATCGTCGGTATTCTGCACATCAAAGACCTAGTGCGAGCGCTGCTCTCGTCTACGCGCGTGCCCTCCATCCGCCAGCTCATGCGCGAGCCCTTCTTCGTGCCCGATACCCAGCGCGCCGATGAGCTGCTCCGGCAGTTTCGCACGCGGCATGAGTATATGGCCGTGGTTCTAGATGAGTATGGCGGCACGGCCGGCTTGGTGACCCTGAACGATCTGGTTGCGCGCATCATCGGCGAGGTGGGGGATGCCGCCGTGTCCGTGCCGCCGGACATTCAACCCACCGGCGATGGCAGTGTGCTGATCAACGGCCTGATGACGATCGGCGATGTGAACGATGCCTTTGGGTTGAAGTTGGAAGACCCCAACTACGATACGATCGGTGGGTTCGTGATGGGCCAGCTCGGCCGCATCCCGGAGGTGGGCGACTGCGTCGAGCTCAAATCGCAGGGCGTGGTGCTGTGTGTGGAAGAGATGGATAAGCTGCGCGTGGCCCGGCTGCGCTTGCGCCGGATCGCCGATCAAGGACGCGCCGGCGATCCGGCTGCAAGCACCGGCCGGCAAACACCATGAGGTAGACCGCAACTGCACCTGACACAGTGTGCGAGCTCGATCGCCGTCGCCGCATGACGCGACCTGTCCCACGTGACGCTCAACGCACTGCGATGGGCACGTAGACCAACTTGCCGCGGAATTCAGACCTGAGCCTATAGATCGCGCCGCTGTAACTCACCAAGTAGAGTTCGCCGTTCGCATCTTCGCCAAACGACGACACGTTGTAGCCGGTGTCGCGGATGAAAGCCGTCGCGAACGGTGAATTGGGCGATGACTTCCACGCGGCGAACAGTTTGCCGGAGCCGAAGTCGGCGTAGAAGTAAACACCGTTCAGCCAGGGGTAGCGCTGGCCGCGATATACGTAGCCGCCGGTGATCGAGCTGCCCAGGCTGCGGCCGTAGTCCGTGATCGGCATAGTCGGTGCAATGCCGCTGGGTGGGCAGTCGAACGCCCCGGCGTTGCTCGATCCATCGCTGTAGGGGATGCTCCCCTCGAACTGGCTCCAGCCGAAGTTCAGCCCGGCGGACGAGCTGGCCGGGGCGAAGTTGACCTCTTCGCGCGCATTCTGCCCAACGTCGGCGACGTACAGGTCGCCGGTCTGCCGGTCGAACGAATTGCGCCATGGGTTGCGCAACCCGATCGCCCACACTTCCGGCCGCTGCGTGGTCGTGAAGATATTGCCGGCGGGGATGGTGTAGGTCACCTGGCCGGCGACATTCAGGCGCAGAATTTTGCCGCGCAGGTCGGTTGGGTCTTGTGCCGCGCAGAACGGGTCGCCGCCGCCCCCGCCGTCGCCGACGCCGGCGTATAGGTTGCCGTCCGGCCCGAAGCCCAACCAGCCGCCGTTGTGGTTGCCATATTCAGGATGGGGAATGATCAGCAGGATTTGCCCGCTGTTGGGGTCGGCAACATCAGGATTGCTGGAGACCTGATAGCGCGCGATCACCTGATCGCCCGACTTGTTGGTGTAATACACGTAAAAGCGGCCGGTCGTCACGTAGTTCGGTTCGAAGGCCAAGCCGAGCAAGCCTTCCTCACCACAGCATCGCACCAGCGCCGTCAGGCTCAAGAACGGTGTGCTGAGCACGGCGCCGTTCTTGATGATCTTGATCACGCCGTTCTGCTCGACGACGAACAGGCGCGCGTCGCCGGCGTGGGTGACGAACACCGGCCGGGTGAAGCCGCTCGCCACTTCCTCGAAGCTGATGCTCACGCTTGGCGAGTTGGGCGGGATGGCCGCAGGCGACACACCCGCGCGGCCGAGCGCTGCGACAGAATGCGGCGATGTCACGTAGAGGAGCAGCGCGCAGATGGCCAAGAGAATTGGGATAAGCGTGGTTTGGCTGCGTACGATGTGCTTCGCTTTGAGGTGATTGGCTGACAAATGCGATCTCCTCGATTGAATGAAGTGTTGAACGGCGCACTTCCGTGGCTCGAAGCGAGCAAGATTATAGGAATGCGCCGGTCTGCTGCGCCGGACGGCCGGCATACATCCATGCGCGTCGGCAGGTCGTCGTCTTCACGTTTGCTCTGCAGCTGCTGGCTATAATCTCGCCGTCGTTCGAACATCGCAGCACACAAGCTGGAACGTCCACCAATCTAACCTCGCTATGAGCAATTTCACATCCTTCGATCAAGCCTGCGCCAACGTCATCCGCACGCTGACGCTCGACGCCGTGCAGACGGCGAACTCCGGCCACCCCGGCATGCCGCTGGGCATGGCCGACGTGGCCTATGTGCTATACGCGAAATTCATGCGTTTTAACCCGCGCAACCCGAAATGGTTCAACCGCGACCGCTTCATCGTCTCCGCCGGCCATGGCTCGATGCTGCCCTACGCCATCCTGCACCTCACCGGCTACGAGGCGATGACGCTCGATCAGATCAAGCGCTTCCGGCAATACGGCAGCATTACGCCCGGCCACCCGGAGAACCATCTCACGCCGGGCATCGAGGTGACCACCGGCCCGCTCGGCAGCGGCACGGCCAACAGCGTGGGCATGGCGCTGGCCGAGGCGTGGCTCGCGGCCAAATACAACCGCGACGGCTTCAACATCATAGATCACTACACCTACGCCATCGTCAGCGACGGCGACTTGATGGAAGGCGTAAGCCACGAGGCGGCGTCGCTGGCCGGCCATCTCGGCCTGGGCAAGCTGATTTGGTTCTACGACGACAACGCCGTCACCATTGACGGCCCGACCTCGCTGACCTACAGCGACGACGTGCCGAAGCGGTTCGAGGCCTACGGCTGGCACACCATCACCATTGACGCGCACAACATGGCTGAGGTCGAAGCTGCCATCCACGAGGCGCAGGCCGTGACCGACAAGCCGACGCTGATCTCGTGCAAGAGCATCATCGGCAAGGGCATGCCGCATCGCCAAGGCACGCGCGAGGCGCACAGCGACGCCCCTGGCTGGGAGGAGGTCAGGGCGGCGAAGCTGGCCTATGGCATGGATCCCGACAAGACGTTCTATATCCCCGACGACATACTGCAGGCCTGGCGCGCGATCGGCGAACGCGCGGCACATGCTGAGGCCGAATGGCAGGCGAAGTTCGAGGCGTATCGTCGCGCGTATCCGGATTGCGCCCGCGAGCTAGAAGACGCCATCGCCGGCCGGCTGCCCGACGGATGGGCCGATGCCTTGCCGGTCTTCGACCCATCCGCCAAGCCGATGGCGACGCGCGCGGCGAGCGGCGCCGTGATTGATGCGATCATCGGCAAGCTGCCGACTTTGCTCGGTGGCTCGGCAGACCTCACGCCGTCGAACAACACGTTGCCCAAGGGCGCAGCCTCGCTGCGGAAGGGCGACTTCAGCGGCCGCTACATTCGATACGGCGTGCGCGAGCATGGCATGGCCGGCATCATGAACGGCATGGCCCTACACGGCGCGATCATCCCATACGGCGGGACGTTCTTCTGTTTCAGCGACTTCATGCGCCCGGCGATCCGCTTGGCGGCGCTGAGCGAGGCCCACTCCATCTTCGTCTTCACCCATGACAGCATCGGGCTGGGTGAGGATGGGCCGACGCACCAGCCGGTCGAGCAACTGGCCAGCCTGCGTGCCATGCCGAACCTGCTCACCCTGCGCCCGGCCGATGCGAACGAGACGGTCGCCGCATGGAAGGTGGCCATCGAGTGGAAGCACGGGCCGGTGGCGTTGCTGCTCACGCGCCAGGCGGTGCCGATCTTGCCGAAGAAAGAGGGCTTCGAGCGCGGCGCATACGTGATGCACGACGTGGACGATCCGCAGATCGCGCTCGTCGCCAGCGGCTCCGAAGTGAGCCTGGCGCTCGAGGCTGCGAAGGTGCTGGCCGAGAAGGGCGTGCGCGCGCGCGTGGTGTCCTTCCCATCGTGGGAATTGTTCGACAAGCAGGACGCGGCCTATCGCCAAGCCGTGATGCCCTTCGATCTGCCGAAGGTCGTGGTCGAAGCCGGCGTGTCGCAAGGCTGGGAGCGCTACACCGGCCCGATCGTCCGCTTCGTCGCGCTCGACAATCGCTTCGGTGCATCTGCGCCTTACAAAGACGTCTACAAGAACCTCGGCTTCACCGTCGAGCACGTAGTGGAAGAGGCGATGGCGTTGCTGAGCTGATGTGCTGAGTGCGCAGGGTCTGGAGGACTCTGCGGCGTCATCCTTCGCATGGAGATCCTCTCGGTCGCGGAGATGCGCGAGGTCGAGCGCCTCGCCGACGCGCACGGGCTGAGCTATGCGCAGATGATGCAAAACGCCGGCCACGGCGCAGCGGAGGTGATCTTGCAGCGCTTAGGTGCGCTGCAGGTCGCCAATCCGCGCGTGCTGGTGTTGGTGGGTCCGGGCAACAACGGCGGCGACGGCCTGGTGTGCGCGACGGCGCTGGCGAAGGCCGGCGTGACCGTGCAGTGCTACCTGCTCAAGCCGCGCAGCGATGATGATCCGGTCTATGCTGCTGCGCGCGCGCAGGGCATCTTCATGGCCGACGCGCAGAACGATATGCGCCTGCGCGTGCTGCACCAAATGGTCGCCCACGCCGGCGTCATCGTAGATGCCTTGCTCGGCACCGGCGTGTCGCGGCCGGTCGAGGGTGTGCTGCGAGAGATCCTGGGTGAGGTGGCTTTGCGGAGACGAGGGGACAAGAGGACGAGGGGACGGGGGGACAAGGGGACAAGGAGACAAGGAGACAAGGAGACAGGGGGACAAGAGGACAGGGATAGAGGGGGACAAAGAGATCTTTCGTCGTGGCCGCTTCTGATCGCGCTCGATGGGCCGACCGGCATGAACTATGACACCGGCGCGCTCGATCCGGCAACCGTGCCGGCCGACCTGACCATTACCTTTCATGCGCCGAAGCGTGGTCACTTCTGCTTCCCCGCAGCGGGCGCGTGTGGCGAGTTGGTAGTTGTGCCGATCGGCGTAGAGAGATTGGAGATTCGAGATTGGAGATTGCTCGCTCATCTCCAACCTCCAATCTCTAATCTCCAACTGGCCGACGATGCGCTCATCCACGGCCTCCTCCCATCGCGCAGGCTCGACGCGAACAAGGGCACGTTTGGCCGCGTGGCCGTGGTCGGCGGCTGCAGCGATTACATTGGCGCGCCAGGGCTGGCCGCGCGCGCGGCCTATCGCGTCGGCGCGGGGCTGGTCGCGCTGGCGGTGCCCGAGGCGATCAAGCCGAGCGTGGCCGCTGCATGCAACGAAGCGATCTTCATCACGCTGCTTGAAACGACCGACCGGCATACGCCGGCGACGCTGCCGCGGATCACCGCGTGGCTCGCGGCGGTCAAGGGCGGCGCAGCGGTGGTGCTCGGCCCGGGCATCGGCCAAGCGCATGAGACGGCTGAGTTCATCGCCGGCCTGCTCGATGCGCTGGCATCCGGTCGCGTTGAGACGAAAGGGCTGGTGTGCGACGCCGACGCGCTCAACCTACTGGCGCAGATGCCCAACTGGCCAGCGCGCCTTCCTGCGTTGACTATCCTCACGCCGCACGCCGGCGAGATGGCGCGGCTGGCGCGAACCACCATTGACGACATTCAGTCCGATCGCATCGGCAATGCGCTGAAGTATGCCGATGCCTGGGGGCACGTCGTTGTGCTGAAGGGGGCGCATACGGTGGTCGCTGCGCCGGGTCACCGCGGTGTGGTGTTGCCTTTCGCCAATCCGGCCATGGCCACGGCGGGAACAGGTGACGTGCTGGCCGGCTGCATCGCCGGCTTGCTAGCGCAAGGCCTGGCGCCGTTCGACGCGGCGGTGTGCGGCGCGTACTTGCACGGTGCGGCAGGCGAGCGTTGGCGCCAGGCCCATGGCGACGCCGGCATGCTGGCCGGTGATCTGCTTCCCCTCTTGCCCGACGTTCTCCGTCACATGTTCATGATTGATATCAATGATTGATGATTGGGCAGTCATTAATCGTTGGCACGTCACGAAACAGGGGGACGTAAAGGCGCCTACTCAGGAAGATACTTCTGCCCGTTACACAACGCTTCCGCTGCAAGCGCTTGTTCGACCGCAAGCACCTATTGCCGCCATTGGTTGGCGCGCAGGTTCTGCTCGGCCAGTTGCGCGGTCTCGGCAATGCGCTTCGCCCGCGTCTCCGGCTTCTTGGCATTCGAGATCCACTCCAAGATGCTTCGCTTGACCGATCTGGGAAACGCGTCGAAGTGTCGTCTGGCGTTGGGATAAGCTGCCAGCGCCTGTTCAAGGTCCGGTGGAATCTCGAGCGCCTCCACTGCATCGAGTTGTGACCAAGAGCCGTCGCGCTTGGCAGCCTCGACCTTCGCCAGCCCGGCTGGCATCATCAGGCCGGCGGCGATCAATTTCTCCACGCGTTCTTTGTTGTGCTTCGACCAGCCAGTGCCGGGCTTACGCGGCGCGAAATACAGCATGGATCGTTCATCATCGAGTTTTGCCGGCTTGCTATCCACCCAACCGAAACACAGTGCCTCTTCAACCGCTTCGTCATAGTCTATGCGCGGTTTACCGGTGGCCTTCTTGTAAGTTATCAGCCAGACCCCCGCTTCGCGCTGGTGATGCTCTGCTAGCCACGCGCGCCACTCAGCGCGGGTCTTGGGATGGACTGAATTCGGCGGCGCCTTGTTGGACATGCTTACCGAGTCAACAGCTTACCATCGCGGCGAATGAGCGCGCCGGAGCCGTCCCCCCCTGCCGAGCCAGCTGGACGGTCAGCGCGTTCAGAGTTGCCTTTGCCACGGCGTAGCTTGTGCCTAAGCGGTGAGAAAGTCCCTGATCTCACAGCCGGCGAGCCGGCGGCACACTTCGAAGCCGATGCCCTCTGTGCGGCTAACGCCGCTAACGAGGGTCACTTTTGATGATGTGGAATCTTGCATCATGGCCCATTCTGACTTGCGGGCTTAACGGCGCGCATCAGCCGCAGCGCGGAGCGTGTCGGCTGCAACCCAGTGTTAGCCAGCACCGAAGCACAATGAGCGCTAACGTTCACGCATATATCGGCAGACTTGGGCGCCGGTGCTCGCCTTCACGACCGAGACAAGTTCAAACCCCAGCGGCTTGCCCA
>JANWYN010000092.1 GCA_025055235.1 Candidatus Roseilinea sp.
CTATCGCAGCCGCAAGCCGCTGGACGAATATTTGAAGGATCACGGCGTGGTTGGCATCATGGGCTTGAGCACCCGCGCCCTGGTCAAGCACATCCGCGAGAAAGGCGCTATGCGCGGCGCGATCTCCTCGGTCAATACCGACTCGGCCCGCTTGATCGAGATGGCGCGCGCCAGCCGCGACATGAACGGCGCCGACCTGGCGCGCGAAGTCACCTGCGACGAGCCATACCACTGGGTGGAAGGCGTGGATCGGCAGTGGTATGTCGAGCCGGCCGGAGAAAGTCGGCAGGTCGGGCAACCCGGCAACCGATCAACGCCGCAACCTCACATCGTCGCCTTCGACTTCGGCATCAAGCGCAATATCCTGCGCCTGTTGGCCTCGCGTGGCTGCCGGATCACCGTCGTCCCGGCGACGATGACGGCCGACGAAGTGCTGGCCATGCAGCCGGACGGCGTGTTCCTTTCGAACGGCCCCGGCGACCCGGCAGCGTGCACATACGCCATCGAGACTACCCGCCGGCTGATCGGCCAGACGCCGATCTTCGGCATCTGCCTCGGGCATCAGATCCTCGGCCTGGCTTTGGGCGGACGCACCTACAAGATGAAGTTCGGTCATCGCGGCGGCAACCAGCCGGTGCTGGCAAACGGCCATGTTGAGATCAGCAGCCACAACCACGGCTTTGCCGTCCATGCCGATAGCCTGCCGCCGGGGGTGGAGATCACGCACGTGAACCTGAACGACGGCTGCGTCGAAGGGCTGCGCGTGCCATCGCTGAACGCCTTCAGCGTGCAGTATCATCCTGAAGCCTCTCCTGGCCCGCACGACGCGAGCTATCTGTTCGACCAATTCATGGACGCCGTCCGGTCGCGCGCCCAGGGTTCATAGAAACACCTCATAGAAACCAGGTCTCTCAAAGAAACCTAGTTTCTTCAACTCTTCACCTCAGCGTCCGTTAAACGTTGGGCAACAACTTTGTTGCCTGATATTGCCACCAAGCCGACGCGCAACCCGGTAGACCAATCGCTGGCTCGCTTCGTCGGATGAACGCATAGTCGCCGGCTCTCACGATTCCTACAATCGCGCACGGCGATCGGGAGCTTCGCACCCGCGCTGTGCAAGTCCGTCGCTGCCATTCCACACGCACTTCATACTTGTGCAGAGTGCGCTTGCACCGTGCTGGCGAGGAAGCACGGCGCGCTGCGGTTGTGAAGCCTAACGCCTTTCAACCAGCTTTTACGCACATGGAGCAGCCATGACTATTCCTCCAGAAGTAACGGAACAGGAAGCTGTGCGGCCGTCACTGCCCTCGCGGCGGGACATCTTGAAGCTGGGCGCGGTGATCAGCGGCGCCCTGGCCGTTGGCGCGACCTACGACGGCGTGCGCGCCGATGACGAAGCCCCGCTCTCGTTCAGCGCCAGCCAAGCCAGCGAAGCGAACGTGGCCCTGCCGCCGCTGGCCGTCGTCGCACTGAACCGCCTGGCCTGGGGGCCGAGGCCCGGCGACCCATTCACCAGCATCGAAGCGTTCAATGCGTTGGGGCCTGATGATGCCACTCGCCTGGCGGCCTATGTCAACCAGCAGCTCGATCCGGCGTTCCTGGCCGCACCCGACGATAGCGATGCGCGGATCGCGGCCGCGGCAGCCAACCTGCCCAGCCTGGGCATGACACTGCCGCAGTTGTGGGAGACCTACTTCAAAGCGCAGAACGCCGATCGCAGCCGGCCGGTGCGGGATGTGCGCGTGGCGACGTTGCTGCGCGCGGTCTACAGCCGGCGCCAGTTGTTCGAGGTGATGGTGGACTTTTGGCACAACCACTTCAGCATCTTCGCCTGGGACGGCGCTTATGCCGGCGCGACGTGGGTGCACTATGACCGCGACGTGATCCGCGCCCACGCGCTGGGCAACTTCCGCGCGATGCTCGAAGCGGTGGCCAAGAGCCCGGCCATGCTGTATTACCTCGACAACTACATCAGCCAGGGCGCGAATTTCAATGAGAACTGGGCGCGCGAGTTGATGGAGCTGCACACGCTCGGTGCGGAGAACTATCTCGGAACAGCCGATCCGATGGGTGTGCCGACCGACCCGGCCACCGGCCTACATGTCGGCTATGTGGACAACGACGTGTACGACGCGGCGCGCTGCTTCACCGGCTGGCGCGTGAACAACGGCCAGTCCGGCGCGCCGGGCAACGACGGCACGTTCTACTACCATGCCCCATGGCACGACCGGGCCAACAAGTTCGTGTTGGGCGTGTATATCCCGGCCGACCAGGGGCCGGAGGTGGATGGCAAGCAAGTGCTCGACATGCTGGCACGCCACCCCGGCACCGGCCGGTTCATCGTGCGCAAGCTGTGGCGGCGGCTGATCGGCGATAACGCCCCCGAACCCGGCGTCGTCAATCCTTTCTTCGACGCCGTCGCCAAGACGTTCACCGACAACTGGCAGAACCCCAATCAGATCCGGCTGGTGGTGCAGCAGTTGCTGCTGGGCATACCGGCGTCAGGGTCAAGCCCGGCCATTCCATCGCCGTTCGCCACGACGTGGGGCCAGAAGATCAAGCGGCCACACGAGGCGCTCTACAGCGCCCTGCGCGCGGTGAACGCCGAGATCACGGTGGATTCCGGCGGGCTGGGCTCGCTGTGGAGCGGCTACGACGCGATCGGCCAGCAACACTTCGGTCGCCGCCCGCCCGACGGTTATCCCGACGTGCGCGACGCGTGGACGAACACCACCTCGATGCTGTATCGCTGGCGCATGTTCAACAGCCTGATGGAAGGCGCGTACTACAACGCGTCGAACAACACCGGCGTGCGGGTGGACAACAACGCGCTGATCAGCGCGATGGGCGGAGCGAACACGCCGAACACCATCGCCGACTTTTGGATCAACCGGCTGCTAGGCCGGCCGATGGACGACCCAACGCATCGCACCGAGGTGGTCAGGATGATGCAGGGTTGGGACACCGGCAACAGTTCTACCTCGGTTAAGCCCGTCTACGATCCGAACGCGGTCATGGCAGCGACCGACATCAGCAACCGGCTGCGGCGCATGATCGCCGTGATTTTGATGTCGCCTGAGTTTCAGTGGAGATGACGCAAGTCCGACTCCCCACTCCCGACTTCCGATCAAGTAGGGAGTCGGGGGTGGGGAGTTGGTCATAGGAAACGCACACCATGGCATTCACACAAAAATTCACCCGGCGCAGTTTCATGATGGGTTGCTCGGCGGCGATCGCCGCGCTGGCCGGCTCGCGCATCACCAACATGGCGTTCTCCATCGGCGAGGAATACACCGAAGCTATCGTGGTGGTGTTCCTGCGCGGCGGGTGGGATGCGCTCAACGTCGTGCCGCCTATCGCCGTGGGGCCGGATCGCGGGTTCTACGAAGCGGCGCGCCCCACGCTCAAGCTGCCCACCAGCGGCCTGAATTCGACCTATAACCTCGACGGCTTCTTCGGGTTGCACCCGTCCATGGCGCCGCTGGTCAGCCTGTTCCAGGCGCAGCGCCTGGCGATCGTGCACGCTGCCGGCCTGACTTACGACACGCGCAGCCACTTCGACGCGATGCAATACATGGAGACGGCGACGCTCGGCTCCAAGAACGGCACCGGTTGGCTGACCCGCTTCCTCGAGACTTTGACACTGCCGCCGAGCGCGGTGATGCCTGCGCTGGCCTCCGGTTCGTCGCGACCTGCTTCGCTGATTGGCTATCCGGCCATCGCCATGTCCAGTCCGGGCACGTTCAGCCTAGGCGGTAACGCGCAATACCGCGGCCAGCAGACGAATGCGCTGCGCAGCATGTACGGCTCGGCCGCCGACTGGCTGGATCGCGCCGGTATGGAGACGATCCAGGCGATTGACCTCATCCAGAGCAAGAACATCGGGAATTACACGCCGGCGAACGGCGCGCAGTATCCCCAGGGCGGGTTCGGCAACAACCTCAAGCTGATCGCGCAGATGATCAAGGCCGGCGTCGGGCTTACCGCGGCCACGATAGACCTGGGCGGCTGGGACACGCACGAGAACCAAGGCGCTGCGCCGAACACCTACATGGGCACGCTGCTGAACACGCTTGCGCGCGGGCTGGAAGCGTTCCACACCGACCTGGAAGCATGCGCCGGCCAGCCCGACTTCAACGCCCGCAC
>JANWYN010000144.1 GCA_025055235.1 Candidatus Roseilinea sp.
AGGTAGGCAGCATTCGTTCCGTTACGCATCGGGATCGCTGCCCCTACGCCGAGGAAGATGATCTCGATCATGGTGTGCGTTTTGCGTCGTGCGTCCTGCGTCTTGCGTCTTCTGTCTTGAGTCCTGCGTCTTACGTATATCGCCACACGTTGTCGTCTTTGAGCGCGACGGTGAGGAAAGCCGGCCCCGGTCCGCGCCGAGCGAGCGCAGTGTCCTCCGGCATGCGTTGAACGCACAGCACAGAGCCGCCGATGATGAGCGTGCGCGATTCGTCTGCGTTGACCCCGGCGTTGCCGAACAGCACGGCGAGGTTGTGCGCCGCGCGATCGAGGTCGTTGACGGCGACGGCTAATTCGGCGATCCCTCGCGCACCGTTGGGGTGGCGGCGGTGATCGCCGGCGGGGACGCGCAGCTCGCGCGGCGTCAGGTCTTCGATGAGGAAAGGCAATCCCTCAGCGTCTTGCGGTGGCCAGCTCGTGCGCCAGCGAATCATGACGCCGTCGGGACGTTGCCGTCCGCCCTCGACGGCCTTTGTATAGTTAAGTCCGCGCGCGCTCACTTGCTGCACGAGCATGGGCAGGTCGTTCACGAGGACTGCATAATCAATTAGCCCGGGAAAGGCGCGGAAGCGATCCCAGCGGTGTGTAGTGGCTGCCGGTGTGCGAAAGGCGAGCAGTTCGATGTAGATGCCGTCGGCGAAGCAGATCAGTGCATTGTGGGTGAGACCGTCGGCATGCACGCCGCCCGGGGTGACGGTGAAGCCATCGTCGCGCCATCGCTGCTGGGCAACATCGAGGTCGTCAACCAAGATGACGACGTGGTCGAGTTCCATGGCGTGCGAAGTATAGACCGGCTTTGGCAAGTCCCTGCGTAAACGATTGCGAGGATCACTCATGAGTACGGAATACGGATTTAGCCTCCGATTGATCATAGCGAGCGTTGCCATCCTCAGCGGGTGTGCCACGCCGCAAATCGCCCCACTGTCCACGCCCGATGCGCAACCTGAGCCTGTAGCAAACGCGACGCCGCACGCATCGCCTACGGTGAGCGTGACGGCTACACCCGAGTTGCTGCCGCCGGAACCGGCGCCCGCAGGCGCAACCGACGAATTCAAGACCGACTTCAGTCGCCACATCGTGCCATATCGAGAAATCCTGTCCGGCGGCCCGCCCAAAGATGGCATTCCGGCGATTGATGCCCCGCAGTTCATCAGCGTAAGCGAGGCCGAAGCGTGGCTTGACGATCGAGAACCTGTGGTCTTCGTCCAGGTGGGTGAGGACGCGCGCGCCTATCCGATTCAAATCCTCACCTGGCACGAGATCGTGAACGATACGGTTGGCGGCGTGCCACTGGCGGTGACGTACTGCCCGCTGTGCAATACGGCCATCGCTTTCGAACGCACATTCGATGGGCGCGTACTGGACTTCGGCACGACGGGCCGGTTGCGCTTCAGCAACCTAATCATGTACGACCGCCAGACCGAGACGTGGTGGCAGCAGGGCACAGGACAAGCGCTGGCGGGTGAATATGCCGGTCGCCGGCTCACGTTCCATCCTGCAACGATCGTGTCGTGGCAGGCGTTCAAAGCGGCGCATCCCAATGGCAAGGTGCTCTCGCCGGCGACCGGCGCCCGGCGTCGTTACGGCGCGAATCCCTACGTCGGCTATGACAACCCGCGCACCCGCCCGTTCCTGTACGACGGCCCGGCGACGCCGGAACAACTCCCGC
This sequence comes from Candidatus Roseilinea sp., assembly GCA_025055235.1. GTDB lineage: Bacteria > Chloroflexota > Anaerolineae > J036 > Brachytrichaceae > JAAFGM01. The sequence continues at coordinate 1,729 of JANWYN010000144.1, forward strand.
AGTTGGCGCGGGTGATCGGCGTCGAGTTGAACGGCGAGGCCATCGCCTATCCATACGATGCGCTGGCCCAGGTGCGCGCCGTCAACGACGTGCTTGGCGGAGAGCCGGTCGTGGTGTTCTGGTCACCGGGTACAGCTTCGGCGTTGGATGCGCCGGTCGTTGCGGAGGGACGCGACGTGGGCGCAGCCAGCGCCTTCTTGCGCCGCCTGGGCGATCGCGTGCTCACCTTCAAGCACGACGGCGAGCGCTTCGTGGACGAACAAACCGGCAGCGCATGGGACCTGTTTGGCCGGTCGGTGGGTGGGCCGCTGGTGGGCCGGACGCTGACGCCGCTCGTGGCCGTAAATCACTTCTGGTTCTCGTGGGTGGCCTTCAAGCCTGATACGCGGGTGTGGGCGCAGCATTAAGCTGAGGATGTAGCTTTGATTGAGATGAGCACCCTGAAAGACCTTCGGATTCGCTCCTGCAACTCTTGGTCGCAGATGGGTTGAAGGCTTCTATCGTTCATCGGTTCATCGTTTGACATTGTCGGCGATGATGTGTATTTTCTCCTCCACTGCCCAGCAACGTTCCCCCATTGAAGTAAGGTGGCTTTTAGACCCAATTCGATATCTTTAGTTTCAGGAGGCTAAATTCCATGGCAAAGAGAACCTCACGTCGCCGATTCCTACGACTAGCGGGCGGTACTCTGGCTGCTGGAGTGTTGGCAGCGTGTGCTGCTCCTGCTGCGCCGCCTATGACCGGCATAGGTCAACAGCCATCGGCTTCAGAGCCGTCTACGGTCTCTGAGCCGACGACTGCTAAGGGTGAGAAAGTCTTCTTGAAGTGGGACACTTTTCGCGGCCCTGGTACTGGGTGGAACGAAGAGCGTATCAAGACCTTCCAAGAACAGTATCCCAATGTCGAGATCGAGTTTCGTCCACTCACAGGCGCTAGCCAGCAAGATAACTATGGAAAGATGTATGCTCAGTTCGCCGCAGGTGACTTGGGTGATGTGATTGCATTCGATCCATCGCATTTTCATTTTTGGCGCGCGATTGACAAGGGCATCATCGGCCCGATAGATGATCTAGTTGCTGCTGATAAGACCGATCTCAAGCAGTGGTTCGATCAGTTCATTAACCTCCAATACTACAAGGGCAAGCTGTATGGACTTCCGAGCTGGGGATGGGCGGGGCAAGATACCATCGTAATCAATGCCGTGCACTTAAAGGAGGTGGGCATCACTCCGCCAGATCCGGTGAGCCATGACACATCCATGGAGACCTACGCCGAGTGGGCGCGTCGGCTCTATAAGAAGGATGAGCGCTTTGGTTTGGGAATCGTTTATGACGAAGCCCACTTAGTGACGCTAACTCGTGCATTCAACGGTGACCTCATTGACGTGGAAGGCAAGAAGTGTCTGTTGATGGATGACAAGAACGCTCAAGAGGCGCTACGCTGGGCATATAAGTTGGCAGTGGAGGAGAAGATCCTGCCACGGCCGGCTGATATGCAGAACATGGCCTCTGCGCTGCTCGATGGCAAGTTGTCCATGTATTGGGGCGGTTCGCTTAATGTGCGCAACTTCAAACGCGATATCAAGGATCCGTCAGTGGCCGAAGCGACCCAGGGGTTGTTGCCCATGCGCACTGATGGTAGGCCGCCATCTCAAATACGCGGTGGCACGTGGAACATCCTCAAGGACTCGAAGCATCCGCAGGAGGCGTTTCAATTCATCAAGCACATCACGAGCTTTGAGGGCACGATGGGGTTTAACTTGGTCGCCGGTCAGGGTGCGTTCGTGCGGCCAGATGTGCTGCAGGAGCTAGTAAAACGGGATCCAGTCCACGAGTGGTTTATCCCAAATCTGATGAATGGCATTCCTGCGCATGCTCCAGCCAATTCGCGAGGCCGAGAATACACCGATGCTTGTTTGCAATGGGCTACGCGAATGATGGATCCTAACGAGAACATCCCCTTTGAACAGGGCCTACAAGATCTACACAACAACATCCAGAAGGTCCTAGATATGGACCCGGCGTAACAAGCAGGTCATTGCTGTCACGGATGAAACTTGCGTATTTCGCGTGTGGTGCTTCTGCCGCACGCGAAATACGCGTATCGAGGAGTACGCGATGACGGATGCGACCCTTATCAAGAAGGCACGATCAGGGAGGCGCGCCTCAGCTACGCAACGCCGCCAAAATCTGTATGGCTATCTCTTCATGCTGCCCTGGCTGCTTGGCTTCTTTGGCCTATTCATTGGCCCTAGTCTCTACTCTTTCTACCTCAGTTTCACAAAGTATGATGTGTTGAGCTCCCCAGAGTTCATAGGACTCAGAAACTATGCGAACATGCTCACCAACGATGATCTGTTCTGGCCGTCGTTGGGGCGCACAGCTTATTACACGCTGTTGAGCGTGCCGTTAAGCGTAATCGGTTCAATGTTTTTGGCCATCCTGCTCAACTCTAAGCTTCGCGGCGTCACTATCTATCGCACATTGTTCTTCATGCCCTCTCTGGTACCGTTGGTTGCATCAGTCTTACTATTTAAATGGCTGTTGAATAGCGATTTCGGCATTGTTAATCAAGCGTTACGAGGCATGGGTGTCGAGCGTCCACCAGGCTGGTTCTCTGACGGTCAATGGGCAATTCCCTCGCTGGTGTTGCTGCGACTGTGGGGAGCGATTGGAGGAACGCAGATGATAATCTTTCTAGCTGGACTGCAAGGCATACCCAGTGAACTCTACGATGCGGCTGCGATTGATGGGGCCAATTCTTGGCAGTCCACGCGGCACGTCACCATACCGATGTTAACGCCCACTATTTTCTTCAATACGGTGTTGGGCATAATTGGAGCGATGCAGACGTTTGCGGCTGCATTTGTCGCTACTGAAGGTGGCCCAGGATTCGCTACTTGGTTTTTTGCTCTGCACATTTGGAAGCATGCCTTCGATTACTTCAACATGGGTTACGGCGCGGCGCTAGCCTGGGTGCTTGCAGTCATTATCGTTATCCTGACCTTGATTCAAATGCGCCTGTCTAAGCGACTCGTTTTCTATTACGGTGAGTGAGTGTAAGCAATGACAACCACCTCTCCCCAGTCTTCCGTAACCACTATTACTGTTGGTCGTGTCTCGTCGCGCGCAAGACGATCTCATCGTATTAAGAAATTCATAACCTACATCATTCTTACAGTTTTTGGTTTGTTCTTTGCCTTCCCACTTTTCTGGACGGCGTCAAGTTCACTGCAGACATGGCAAGAGCTTCGATCCTACACACCGCATCTTCTACCGGAGATTCCCCGATGGTCTAACTATGCTGATGTCTTCAGGCTAGTGCCATTTGCTCGGTGGATGCTGAATAGTTTCACCATAGTCTTTATTACCATACCAGGCACAATCTTCACAGCCACGATGACCGCCTACGCATTCGCCCGCTTTAACTTCTTCGCTAAAAACGTTTGGTTCATCCTTCTGCTGAGTACGATGATGCTTCCTGCGATCGTCACGATCATTCCTCAGTATCTGCTGTTCTTCAACCTGAAGTTGATAGACACTTACGTTCCGTTGACCATCGGGGCATGGTTGGGGGGCGGCGCTTTCATGATCTTTCTCCTCCGCCAGTTCATCATGAGCATACCCAGAGATCTTGATGAAGCTGCCACGATAGATGGAGCCGGTCCGTTTCGCATCCTATGGAGCGTGCTCGTCCCGCTTATGAAACCGGCATTGACCACGGTCGCTATCCTGCAGTTCCTAACAGACTGGAACGACTTCTTCGGTCCATTCATCTATCTCAACACTATGACGCGCTACACAGCAGCAGTTGGTTTGCGCACTTTCCAGAATATGGCCCTGGAGACCACCGATCCACGCGATCATCTGTTGATGGCTGGAGCTGCGATCATGACCATCCCTGTGCTGATCCTATTCGCTGTGGCGCAGCGTTACTTCGTATCGGGTGTAGTGCTAAGCGGGTTGAAGGTGTGAGTTTCTACCCCAGTTTCACTTGATGCTCACCCGGACCGGCGGCGTGACGTTCGATGCGGAGCAGCCCGCGTCTGTGCCGTCACCGCTCACCGTGCACACGCGGTAGAGGTAGTCGCCCGCGCTCACGTTCGCATCGGTGCACACGTAGAGGGTGCGGCTGGTAATAGGCAGCGAGCAGGTGCGCACCATGCGCCAGGCAGCGCCGTTGTTGCTCGACCGCTCCACGAGAAACGCCCCATCGAAGCGTGCGTCGGTGAACAGCCAGCTCAGACTCACCGAGCGCGTATCGGTGAGTGTGTTGGTCGTCGCGCGCAAGGCGCACGGCATTTGTGTGGGCGGGTAGTCCACACGCACCACGCCCCGTGCTGAACCGCGCCCGTTCACCGTGTTCACTGTGATCTTCCAGCCGCTGACGCGGTTGACGTCGGATGGGAAGGCGGCATAGCTCACCCACAGCGGAACGGCGTTGCTCGCGGATCCGGTGATGGAGACGTAGGGCGTAGCACGGTCAGATCCGATCAAGGCGAGCTGCAGCTTGTCCGCCTTCGGGCCGCCGCCCGTCGAACTCGTCCACGGCCGGATATACGCTTGAATGCACCCCGGCGTGGTCACTTTGAATTCGAACGATTTGGCGGCGCCTGCCTGTGCAGGCAGCTCGAAAGCAAAGTCAACGGATGTCGCCGGCGATGCGGCTACGCTTTGGTTCGTCAGGGCCAGCATCATGGCTAGGCCTAGCGCGGCTGCCATCATGGCGCACGCGGTCAAGTATTTCATCCGATAAGTCCACTGTGCCATCGCTTGATTGTCGCCACGCGCATAAAAGGTCTGCAAGATCTCTGTGTTCATTCTCAACAGCTTGCGCTCCCCCAAGACACAAGCTGAACGTGAATGAACGAAGGTTCGCTCTTGACGCATGTACCGTTGCACGTTTAAGAACGGTCAACGGCGCATACTGTGATATTTTGCCCGACTCTGCTTAGAAGTCAAAACGTTGGAGTTTCTAAGTGCGAAATTGACAAGTGCGCCGCGCCGTCTGATCGCGCTACGGCGGGATCGGCAGGAACTGATCCGCCAGCATCTGTGCCCATTGTTCGTTGGCGTGCCGGGTGCGGCCGGCGTTGTGCGGCGTGTGCACCACGTTGTGCCGGCCCAGCAGCGGGTCGTCCAGCGGCAACGGCTCAATGTCGAATACGTCGGCGGCCAGCGCGACTTCGTCGTTCAGCACCCGCGCGCGAATGGCCGCCATGTCGCAGATCGCAGCGCGCGTCACCAGCACGATCAGGCAGCCGCGCGGCAGCGAGTAGATGTGCTCGCGCGTGATCAAGCCCCGCGTGCCGTCGGTGAGCGGCAGCATGGGCGCGAAGATCTCGGCGTCGCGCACCAGTTGGTCGAGGTGAAAGACGCGGCGCGCGCCGCTGCGATGAAAGCAAGGCTCGCTAGCATAGGGATCCCAGGCAGCCACATCTGCGCCGAGCATCTTGACGAAGCTCGCATAGCGACTGCCGATATTGCCGGCGCCGACGATGCGCACGCGCTTGCCGGCGACGACGCCGTTGGCGAAGCGCGCGTCGTCGCCGTATTGGTGGCCGCGCTGGCCGGGCGCGCCACGCCCGCCGGGCGGCTGGTAGTTCCACACGTCGTGGCTGCGCATCATTTCGGCGTAGGTCTGCGGGATGCGCCGCAGCGCACACAACGTGAGCGCCAGCGCAAACTCGGCGACGCTCTGGCCCCAAAAGCCCTCGCTTCGATGCGCATAGGTCCGCACGCCGTGCGCAGCCAGGATCGCTTTCAGTTCAGGGTCTTCGTCGGCGCCGTACTCGCGCAGAATCGCTGCCTCGCGCAGCATCGGCATGCGCCGGATGGTCTCCGGCGTGACGCGCACGCTCAACGCGACCAGGCGCTCGACGGTCGCTAAGTCAAGCACGACCTCGTGCAACGGCCGGTCGTCGCCGTGTTGCAGGCGAACGAATCGCAGCGGGCCTTGTTTCTGCCAGAGCGCGCCGAGGTGGTCGGCGGCGAAGGGCCATACCGCGTCGAAGTTAGGGTGAACGACGATCAGGCTGCTCATCAGGTGCGGTTTGCGATTTCGGGTGAAGCTTTCGAATGCGTATGTTGTAAACCAGACGCGCGCGAATGCAAACGGCAGGCTGCAAGTGTGCGGCGTCTGGAGTTGGTGCGGGCGTATGCGTTCGAATCTTCGGCGAAGAGAGATGCGGGCGTCGGGCGAGATGGTAGACTGCCTGTTCGGTTGCATGACGAAACGAACGACGCTCATCCGTCCCCTTACCGCCGCTGCCATCGCTGTCACGATGGCCCTTACGCTCGTCGCATGCGCCGTCCCACCGGCACCTCCCACGCGCGCGCCTGGACCGACCATCAGGATCGGCACCAAGGACTTTGCCGAGCAGTTCATCCTGGGCGAAATGTATGCCCTGTTGCTCGAGAACGCCGGCTTTCGCGTCGAGCGTAGGTTCGATCTCGGACCGACCGACGCAGCGCATGCAGCCCTGCTGAGCGGCGAGATAGACTTCTACCCCGAATACACCGGCACCGGCTTGCTCACCGTGCTGAAGGCCGCACCGCCTACGGGGAGCGACAACGACGCCGCCAAGGTCTTCGACGCCGTGGCCAAAGGTTACCGCGACCGATTCGACCTGATCTGGCTCTCGCCCGCCCCGGCGAACAACGCGCAGGCCGTCGCCATGACGAAGCCCGGAGCAGCTCGCCTGCGGATCGTCACGCTGTCGGACTTCGTCGCGCGGGCGAAGGAACGGGCAGCGCAAGGCCGGCGGCTGATCCTGGCCGGCCTCCCGGAGTTCCTCCAGCGAGAAGATGGTCTGCCCGGCCTTCAGCGCGCCTACGGCGACTTCGAGGTGGACTTTCGCCCCATTGCCGCTGCCGAGCGCTATCGTTTGTTGCTGACGGACGAAGTGGACGCCGTCGTCGCATTCGGCACCGATGGTGAGCTGGGCGGCTTCGATCTGGCGACGCTGATTGATGACAAGGCGTTCTTCCCGCCATACAACGTCGCGCCGGTGGTGCGCGGCGAGGTGCTCCGGCGCAACCCACGGATCAAGAACGTGCTCGATGCGCTTGCGCCGCGCTTGAACGGCGGCGTCATGCGCGATATGAACTTCGAGGTGACGAACCAGGGCGCAGCGCCGCAGGCCGTCGCGCGACGGTTTCTGATCGGCGAGGGATTGATCCCCGGCCCGCGCGAAGCGCGCGCAGTGAACTATGTGGGTGCGTATCGCATCGTCGCGCGAGATGGCCTGCAGCGCATCAAGGGGCAGGCCACCGTCGCACTCAAGCCGGGCGGCGCAGCAGCCGTGACCTGGGTGGCCTTCGTCACGGATACGCTCCAGACGACCACCGGCCGCGGCCAATGGACGCCGCTGGGGGACACTGTGGTGTTGACCATCACCGAGTCGGCTCAGGGGCCGCTGCAACCCCCGGCCATTGCCAAGCTGACCTTCGACGACCACTTCATCGTTTCGGTCGAGGTGACGAACGATCCGACCGGCCAAACCGAGTACGCTTACCTCATCGTCAGCGGCGACCGGACCCCAGCCATCCGCGAGCTGCACGAACGTCTGGCGCGCATTCCCTGGTTGAATTTCACCGACCCCGGCCCCAGCGGCGACGCCTATGGCGAAGCGACGCGCCAGGCCGTCGTCGCCTTCCAGTCATCGCAGAATCTGTTGCCCACCGGCGTCGTGGACGTCGAAACCTGGCGAGCGCTCGGCAATCCTGCGCCGCCTGGCGGCGTGAACGCGCCGCTGCCGGCGCCGACGTATGCACCGCCTGCCACGCCGATGCCCGGCGGCCTCACCCGTTCGCCGCGCGGCCAGGGCCGGACGCGCGCGTGGCTTCGCCTTGCTGCGGCCCATCCGTCCCAGGCCTGCACACCAACAATTACCATCGGGGATGCAGCGACCAATCTGCGCCAGTCGCCCTCCACTGGCTCGCCGGTGCTCACCGTGATTCCGGCCGGCACTGCGATGGAAGGCACTGGCGTGAACGCCGATCGCACCTGGTATCGCGTCAACTATTTTGGCACAGCCGGCTGGGTGTTCGCCGAACTTGTGATTGCGGAATGCGTGCAAGACCTGCCGGTGGTTGACGCGCCGATTCCTGCGCCTGCGCAACCGGCCCAACCGCAGCCGGCACAACCGGGCGACCTGGTGCTATATCTGAGCTTCGACGATGGCCCTCACCCGACCTGGACGCCGCAGGTTCTCGAAGTGCTGCAGCAGAATAACGCCAAGGCCACCTTCTTCCAGATCGGCCAGCAGATCGGCGCATTCAGCGATGTCATGCAGCAGCTCATCGTGGCGGGCATGGGCGTCGGCAATCACACCTGGAGTCATCCTTCGCTGGCCGGCATTGCGCGCGATGAATTCGTCTCTCAAGTCACGCGCACACACGAGGCCCAGGTTGCCACCGGCGCGCCGGAGGGGCCGAGCTTGTGGTGCATGCGCCCGCCGTACGGCGCAACCGACGCCAACACGCGCCCATGGGCAGCGGAACTCGGCTATACCGTCGTGCTGTGGACGATAGACCCGCAGGATTGGGCATTGCCCGGCACGCAGCAGATCATCAACCACATCCTCACGCACGCCCGGCCCGGCGCGATCCTGCTCTCACACGATGGCGGCGGGAATCGTTCGCAGACGGTGGATGCCTATCGCGTTGCGCTGCCGCAGCTCGCGGCACAGGGCTATCGCTTCGAAGCGATCCCGTGCATGCGCATGGGTTCATGAGCTGCCTATTGCGCCAGCGATGGGTCGCGCCGGAGGAGGTCATACGCCTGCGCCAGCGCGTCCGGCCCGCCGACGTTGCCGGGGAAGACGACGTAGATCGTGCCTGGGTAGCGGCTCTCGGAGCCAAGACGCCACACCGGCACGCCGGGCAGCAACTGGCCGAGCACCATCGCGCGCCGGACGTCCAGCCCCTTCGTCGCAATGTCGCTCGAAGTGATGCCGCCTTTGGCCAGCACGTAGCGCGGCTGTGCGGCGAGGCTGCGCACGATGGCGACCAGGCTATCCGACACGCGCCGGCCGATGGCCAGGCTGGTCGCTGCGTCCGCCCCACTGATGAGCCGGCGGCTGGTGTAGATCACGACGTCGCAGCCCGATGCGAGCAACGCTTCGGCAGCCTGCGCGCAGCGCGCCACTTCGCCCGATCTGGCGGCATCGTCGAGCAGCGCCTCGACGCTCACCTCGATGGCGTTCACGCCGCGCCGCAGCAGCGCATCGAGCTGCCCGGATGTCTTGGGCACGTATGACCCGACGATGATCAACCCGCCCGCGCTCGCGTTGCAGCAGCTTGCGAGGCTCTCCAGATCTCGCGCCGTCAGCAGCGGCTTTGGCGCGATGCCGGCGCGCGCCCGCGCAAACGACGCGGCGGTGCGATACAAGAAGCGGCTGCCTTCCGCCTCGGCCATCAGGCAGGCCAGCGCAACCACCTCAAGGTCGCGCTCGCTCGCGGCATTGACGACGCACGCGCCGTCGGGTCGAGCCACCATCAGCCGGCTTCGCACGCGCTCCGGCCCGCCCACGCGGATGTCCTCGATGGTGATGCTCATGACGTCGCCGGCGCGGATCGCGCCGCGCGTCTTCTCCTCCACCCATGCGCACAGGTTCGAGGCGCGATAGCCGAACGCCGCATCGCGGGCGAATTCGGTCTCGCCTGCCGGCACGAGATCATCGCCGTAGGCCACGTAGTGCACGTCGTTGATCGTGTAACGCCCGCCGGCTAGGAAGGCCGGAATGAGGAGGTAGGGAGGCCTACATGTTGCGTATTGCGTATTGCGTTCTACGCCTTGCACCTCGCGCATCGCGTCCGCCAGCGCGTCCACTTCGCCGGGGAAGTGCCCGCGCAGCGTGCTGTCGCTCCGGCTGATGACCGCGAACGGGCGTCCCACGGCGCGGCCGGCGTCGCACAGATTCCGCCCGATCGCCGCGTTCAGTGCTTCCGCCTGCGGCAGGGGCAGCGCGCGCGAGTTGGTGAGGATGTAGCAAGCGGGCAGGTCATTCGCCAGTTCGGCGCGCAGCGACTCCACCGACCACTCGGTCAGCACGGGAATGTCGTGCACGGTCTGCGTGCCGGTGGGGTCGTCGTCCAGCACGACGACTTTTTGTCCCGACTGGCGCAGCCGGCGTCTGATCTCCGGCAACGCGTCGTGCGGCCATTCCGGCGGCAAGCCGGCGAGCAGGTCGTTTTTGCTGACGGTCATCTCCGCCTTTCATGAATGGGCAGCCGCTGTGTAGTCGCGCTGCAGATGCACGCAGGCGCGCTCCCAGGCGGCGATCAGCCGGTCGTCGAACGGATCGTCGTCGCTGTTTGCCGCGCCGCCGTGCGCGTCGAGCCAGTCGGCCATCCGCTTCGCGCCCTCCTCCCAGCGGATCGTGTAGCGGAAGCCCAGGTCGCGCCGCGCCGCTGCGTTGTCGAAGATGTTGTTGAACTGGAAGTTGGTGAGCGTCCAGTGCACAGCGTCGGCGAGGGTCTGGCTGGGCAGCAGTTGCGCCAGCACGCCGGTGGGGATGTGCACCAGCTTCGGCTCGGGCGCGCCGATAGCCCGCGCCACAGTTTGATGGTGCTGGTTCCAGGTGAGGAATTCCTCGCCCGTGACGTGATAGCGCTTGCCGAACGCGACCAGATTCCCGGCTGCGTTGACGAAGGCGCGTGCCACGTCCTCGGCGTGGCACGAGCACCACAGCGATTGGCCGTCGCCATGCACGATGATCGGCTTGCCTTTGCGCAGGCGATCCAGGTAGGTGCGCCGGCCGCGCAGCGAGTCGAGGAAGTGGGCACCTTCGGCGTATGTCGCAGCCGGCCGGATGATGGTGACGTTCAAATCACCGCGGGCATGCGCAGCGTCGAAGATCGCTTCGCATTCGACCTTGCCGGCGGCGTAGGCGTTCCTTCCGAATTTGGGCGCATCTTCGCGATAGGGCAGGGCGCCGTCGGGGTGTGGGTGCGCGTAGACGTCCACCGTGCTGCAGAAGACGAAGTGGCCGCAGCGACCCTTGAACGCGCGCACGGCGCTCTCGGCTTCTGCCGGGCGATAGCAGATCATGTCCACGACGCAGTCCCATTCGCCGGCCTCGGCTATCTGCCGCTCGAACGTTGCGAGGTCCTTGCGGTCGCCGGTGATCGTCTGCACCTCGCCGGCGAACTGCACGCCGCCGAAGCCGGTCGCACGCTGGCCGCGGTTGAAGTGCCACACGTCGTCGCCGCGGGCCAAGAGTTGCCGGGTGATCTGCGTGCTGATGAGCCCTGTGCCGCCGATGATGAGGATTTTCATCGTCTGGATGAATCCCTGACCTCGAACCATTCGCCGGGCTTCAGCACATATGGCTGCGGCGTCGTCGCGCCGCGCGCCTTCGCTTCGGCCAGCGCGGCGTGGAACTCGGCGAGGTCGCGCGCAGCGTCGGGGTGGTTCGGGTCGCAGTAGTGGCAGGGGAGCACCGTCGCCAGCCCCAGCCATTGCGCCGCCAGCGCCGCTTCGCGCGGGCTCATCTCGCCGGTCAGAAACTCGCCCGCGCCCGGCACGCGCGATGTGATCTCCCACGGCTCGGTGACGCCCAAGCAGCCGATGGTCGGCCGGTGCAACTCGGCGATCAGCTTCAGGTCGCTGAAGATCGCCGTGTCGCCGTAGTGATAGAAGCGGCAGTCGTCCAGGTAGACGACGAACGAGATGGGCACGCCGCTGGCGAAGCTGCCGTCCGGCATCTGAAGCTGCGACCAGTGATGGCACTCGACCGGATACACCTTGACGCCGGCGACGCGCACGGCGATGCTCCAGGTCGTGGCGCGCACTTGCTCGGTGGGGATGCCTTTGGCGACGAGATAGTTCTTGATCTCGCCGCCGCATACGACCGGCGCGCCGTAGCGCTTGGCGATCTGCTCCGTATCGCCAAAGTGATCCCAGGCCGCGTGAGAGACGAGGATGAGATCCACGCGTTCCAGCTCGTCGTGTTTGATCGGGCTGGCCGGGTTGTCGTCCAGGAACGGATCGAGCAAGATGTGCTTGCCGTCGCCCGTGACGATCTCATACGCGGCCACGCCGAGGAAGCGAATGCGTGTTCCCATGTGAGCTATGAGCTGTGAGCTTTGAGCTGTGAGCGCGGGCTGTGTATCGCGCCGCGGATTCCAGGGTCGTTGTGGGTGTATGCAAGGGGTAGGCCGGCCTGCCCGCCTACGCCTTGTTAGCAGATGCACCCGTCGTTGCCGGCGAGTGTATCGCAGGGCCGGGCGCGCGGCAAGCCACGCGGCCATAAATGGCCGCGCTGAGCCTGCGCGGGCTTAGCCTGCCGCTGCGGGCTGAGCTGCGCGGGCTGAGCTTGTCGAAGCCCGCGCCGTAGGTGCAGCAGCCTCGCGGTGCGGAACGGCGTCCGCACCCTACCGGTGCTTCAGAGCATCGCAGGCTAAGCCGCGCGGGCTGAGAGCATCACGGACTGCGCATCGCGGGCTGAGCTGCGCGGGCTGAGCTTGTCGAAGCCCGCGCCGTAGGTGCAGCAGCCCCGCGGTGCGGAACGGCGTCCGCACCACTACCTTGGCGGTGTAGATCACGTCCCCACTCACGACTCCCGACTCACCTCTCATCCCTCAACACTCACCGCTCATAGCTCAAAGCTCATAGCTCACAGCCCCAAGCTCAACTGCCGCCGGCCGTCCAGCAGCAGGAAGGGCAGGGCGCGCGTGGTGATCACGCCCAGCCGGGCCAGTTGGGCCGGCTCGCGCAGCCGGCGCTCGCGCCGCGCCCGGAGGATCGCGTCGGCGCCCTTCGGGCCGATGCCGGGCACCTTCAGCAGCGCCTCGCGCTCGGCGCGGTTCACCTCCACCGGCGCGTGCGCCAGGTGCAGCCGCGCCCAGGCCAGCTTGGGGTCCACGTCCAGCGGCAGCCGGCCCTGCGCGTCGAAGGGCAGCTCCTCGAACTCGAAGCCGTAGTCGCGCAGAAGGAACGACGCCTGATACAGCCGGTGCTCGCGCCAGGGGTTCTCCGGCGGCAGGCCTTCCAGCGGCGTGTCGTGCACCGGTTGAAAGGCCGAGAAGTAGGCGCGCTGCAGGCCGAGCGCCCGAGTCAGATAGGCCGTGGTCTGCAGGATCTCGACGTCGCTCTCGCCGGCCGCGCCCACCACGAACTGCGTCACCAACGACGGCCACCGGCCGCTGCGCGGCGGCGGCATGCGCCGGCGGATCTCCGCCGCCCACTGCAGCGGTTGCAGCAGCTCCTCGCAGAAGATCTTCTTCGGCGCCAGCACATTCAGGCGCTGCTGGCTGGGCGCTTCCAGGTTGATTGAGACCCGATCCGACAGCGTCATGGCCGCCAGCACCTGGTCGCGTTCGCTGCCCGGCATCAGCTTGAGGTGCAGGTAGCCGCGATAGCCCAGTTTGCGGCGCAGGATGGCCGCCGTGTCAATCAGCCGGTCTTGCGTGCGCGCGCCGCCGCCGATGATGCCGGAGCTGAGGAAGAACCCTTCGACCGCGCCGCGCCGGTTCAGCTCGGCGAACGTGCGCGCCATCTCCTCCGGCTTGAAGGTGGTGCGGCGAAAGTCGCGGCCGGCGCGGAAGGGGCAGTAGTAGCAGTTGCGCTCGCAGGCCGAGGTGAGCAGCGTCTTCAGCAGCCGGATGCGTCTGCCGCCGGGCATGACTGCGTCGTGGATGCCCAGTGAGTTCTTCTTCGTCTCGCTCAGCGAGACGGACGCGCGCAGCGGGTCATCGCCGAAGATGCGGCTCAGCGCGTCGGGCGAGTGGCCACACGGCGCGGGCGCGCCGGGGGTGCCGGCGACCTCGTCCGCCGGCTCCAGCGCCATCTGCCGGCTGAGCAGGGCGAGCTTGTCGAACGCGTCAATCGAACGCATGTGCTACCGATTGTAGAACATGCGTTCGAAACGTCAACCCTCACACCGGCTTCAGCCGGCCGTTCTCCAGCATCGCGTTGCTCAAGATGCGCTTCTCGAAGTGCTGCTCCGGGTTGATCGAGGTCACATGCACCATGACGTAGTGGCGCAGCGGCGTGGCGTTGATCTTCTTCACCAGCGTCTCCTCGACCTGGAAGATGCCGGCCGAGTTGCTCATGCGCACCTCGATCTCCACCGGCATCTTGCTGCCGTTGGACGGCCGGATGTTCACCTCTTCGATGGCCAGGGCGGAAACGGCGTGGATGTCCAGCTTGCCCAGGTCGAACGGCATGCGCGCGCGGCCTTTGGTCATGTCGCAGCCGTCGGCCACGGCCACCACGCTGCCCTCCATGAACAGCGGCGGCGGGTTCATGTCGTGGCATTGAATGGCCGACAGGATGAAGTCGCCGATCAGCGCCCGCTGTTCGTCATCGTCGTACAACTCGGCCAGCATATCGGCCAAGATCGGCTGGGCCAGGATCACGCTCATTAGCTCATGCCCGACGCGATGCGTGGCGTTGCCGATGTCGTGTAACATCACGCCGGCGAGCGCGACCAGGCAAGCGTCGTCCACGTTGCCGGCGCCGGACTTCACCACGTCCATCGGCACATTGGCCTCGATGAGCAGTTGCATGATCTGCATGGCGTACGACGCCGTGACGCGGGCGTGGATCGGCCCGTGGTCGTTGTAATTCAGCTTGCCCACGGTGGTGTAGTTCGACAGGTTCCAGTGGGCATCCACGCGCCGGTCGGAGATCAGCATCTCGTACATCTGCGCCGTGCGTGGGTAAGGGGCAGAGAGTTCGCGGATGGCGATGTCGGCGCGCATGGCCAGCTCGCCGTAGTCATCCGGCAGCGGCGTGTTCAGCTTGGCGCCATCGCGCGAGATCGGGTGAGGCAGGATGATGCGGGACATCGTTGGGGGCAGGCGGCGCAGTGAGTGTCACGTGTCAAGTGACGCGTGACACGCCGTGCGTCTTGCGTCTTGCGTCGTGCGTCTTGCGCTCACGCGTTCTTCAAATACTCCTTCAACTCCTTGCGCGCTTCTTCCATTTTCTTCATCAGCGCTTCGTCGCTGCCCTTGAAGCCTTGCACCGTGCGGCGCGCGCATTGTGTGCAGCCCAGGCTGGCGCGGTAGCTGTCCAGGTCGCAGGTCAGGCAGTTGCCTAGCTTGATCATCATCAGCGAGAAGGCCAGCACATCCTCGCTGGTCTCCGGCGACTTGCTCAGCTTGTCAATCAGCTTGCGCCAGGCGACTCCGGGGCGCGCATCGCGAATCTCGGGAATCGAGCGGGCGGGAAAGAGAATCTCGCTGTCGGGATACATGGCTCGTTTGGATCGTATTTCCGGGTCGGCGTATGTGTCGAATCATAGCACCTCGCTGCTGTATGAGAAGGCGTCTTCAACTCCCGCTCGCTCTTTACGTGCCTTTTGTCTAGGCATGCAACCAACCCAAGCGTTCTAACCGTTTTCTGGCCGCATGCTAATATTGAGCGCGATCCATTCTTCGAGCCGATCTTCCATGCACATCGCCCTCTTACATTACTCGGCGCCGCCCGTCGTCGGGGGCGTCGAAAGCGTGATCGCGCATCAGGCGCGCTGTCTGGCGGCCATCGGGCACGACGTGCGCATCCTCGCCGCGCGCGGCGAGCAGACCGACCCTCAGGTGCGCTTCGTGCGCATCCCGCTGGCCGACTCGCGCGATGCGCGCGTGCTGCGCGTGAAGGAGCAGTTGGATCGCGGCGAGGTCACAGAAGAATTCGCAGCGCTGCGCGACGATTTGAGGCGTGAACTCGAACATGCGCTGACAGGGATTGATGTGCTGATCGCGCACAACGTCTGCTCGCTCAACAAGAACCTCGCGCTCACCGCCGCGCTGCATGACCTCTTCAACTCACCCGCCAGCTCAACCCTCACCCCCCACCGCGCAAAACTCATTCTGTGGCATCACGACCTGGCCTGGACGACGCCGCGCTATCTGCCCGAGCTGCACGACGGCTACCCGTGGGATCTGTTGCGCACGGCCTGGCCGGGCGTGAGGCAAGTGGTGGTGTCGGAGCTGCGCCGGGAGGAGCTGGCCGGCTTAATGGGAATTTCACCGGAGGCGATTAGCGTTGTGCCAAATGGTTTAGACCTGGCGCGCTTTCACAAGCTTGAGGAACAGACGCAGGCGTTCGCGCAGCACATGCGCCTGACGCAGGCCGATCTCATCCTGCTGTTGCCGGTGCGCGTGACGCCGCGCAAGAACATCGAGCTGGCGCTGCGCACGCTGGCCGAATTGCGGCGCACCTTTCGTCGGCCGGTGCTCATCGTCACCGGCCCACTCGGCCCGCACAACGTCAAGAACGTAGAGTACTTCGAAACGCTCAAGGCGATCCGCGCCGAGTTGGCACTCGAGGACGCCGCGTACTTCCTGGCAGAGCTGAGCGGTCACTTCCTGCCGGACGAGGTGATCGCCGACTGCTACCGCCTGGCCGACGCGCTGTTCTTCCCCAGCCGGGAAGAGGGGTTCGGTCTGCCGATGCTGGAGGCGGCGATGAGCCACCTGCCGATCTTCTGCAGCGACATTGCCCCGTTGCGCGCGCTGGGCAACGACGACGCCTATTACTTTTCGCCGGACGCAGACCCGCGCGCGCTGGCCGCGGCGATCACCGAACGCCTGCTCGGCGATGCCGCCTTTCGCAACGCCAGCCGTGTGCGCAGCCGGTTCACGTGGGAGCAGGTGTGTGCGCGGCACATCGTCCCCCTGCTACAAGCGACCGTACAGGCGAGATGAACAAGAAGATGCTTTTCGCGTCGCTGCGCCGCGTCCTCGTGCCGGTGGTGCACGGGTGCAGCGACGACTCGGCGCTGAAGCTGGCTCAGGCGCTCGCGCCGGAAGTGGTGCTGGTGGGCATCGTGCGCCTGCCGGACGACGGATCGCTCAGCGCCGGCGCGAGCAAGGCGCAAGAGCTGCGCAAGCTGCTGCGCAAGCTGGGCCGCGGCGAACAGGTGCGCGCCCGCTCGCAGGTGCTGGTGACCAGCGAGCCGTGGCCGGAGCTGCAACGCGTCATCCAAATCGAAGACCCCGACCTGTTGTTGCTGGAGTACGCGGAGCAGCTCGCGCACCTGGGCCTCTCGCCCAACGATGTGCTCAGCCGCCCGCCCTGCGACATCGGCCTGGTGCGCGGGCCGGTGCAATCGTTGGAGCGCGTGCTGGTGCCGGTGCGCGGTGGCCCATCGGCAGAATTAGCCTTGCGCATCGGCCTCAACCTCGCGCCCAAAGCGCTGGACGCGCTGCACATCCGGCTGAGGGGCGACGCTAACTCGAACGCGCCGTTCCAGGCCATCGAGCGCGTGTTGCAGCACATGCCCGAGGTGAGGCTGCAATCGGCCCTCACCGACGACACGGCCAAGACCATCCTCGACCACGTGCACAAAACGAAGGCCGACCTGGTCATCCTCGGCGCGTCGGCGCGCCCGGCGCAAACCAGCACGGCGCTCGGCCCGGTCGCCGAGCGGGTGATCTCAGATGTGACCTCGGCGGTCGTCGTTGTGAAGACGCGCCGCCCGGCGCCGGCGTCGTTCGCCGATGAGCGCGTGGGTGCCGGCGCGATCTCGCTGCTGGTGGACAAGTGGTTCGCCCAGAACACCTTCCAGGCCGATGAGTTTGCCGACCTCGAGCAACTGGTCGAGTTGAAGCGGGAGCAAGGCGTCACCATCAGCCTGGCGCTGCCGGCCTTGAACGAGGAGGCGACAGTCGGCAAAGTCATCCGCACCGTGAAGCGCGCCTTGATGGACGAAACGCCGCTGCTGGATGAGATCGTGTTGATTGATTCGAACTCCACGGATCGCACGCGCCAGATCGCGCGCAAAGCGGGCATTCCCGTCTACATTCATCAAGACCTGTTGCCCGAACACGGCGCGCGCCGGGGCAAGGGCGAGGCGTTGTGGAAGAGCCTGTTCGTCACGCGGGGCGACATCGTGGCCTGGATTGACACCGACATCGTCAACATCCATCCGCGCTTCGTCTACGGGATCATCGGGCCGATGCTGCTCAACCGCGACATCCAGTTCGTCAAGGGCTTCTACCGCCGGCCGCTGCGGGTGGGCGACAAGCTCCAGGCCGCCGGCGGCGGGCGCGTGACCGAGCTGACCGCGCGACCGCTCATCAACCTGTTCTATCCCGAGCTGTCCGGCGTGATCCAGCCGCTATCGGGCGAATACGGCGGGCGGCGCAGCGCGCTCGAACGATGCGCGTTCACCTCCGGCTACGGCGTGGAGACCAGCTTGCTGATTGACATCTACGAGCTGTTCGGCCTGTCGGCCATCGCGCAGGTGGACTTGCTGGAACGCATCCATCACAACCAGACGCTCGAAGCGCTGAGCAAGATGTCGTTCGCCATCATCCAGACGGTGATGCGCAAGCTGGAGCGGCACTACGAGCGCGCCTTCATCGCCGACGTGAACAAGACCATGAAGCTGATTCGCTACGAGGCCGGCGGCTATTACCTGGAACTGGAAGAGATCGCCGAGCTGGAGCGCCCGCCGATGATCGAGGTGCCCGAGTATGTCGCCAGCCGCGCAGGTAAACAATCCGACGCCTCGCGCCCGCCTGCTTCAGCCGGTCGCGGGTGACCTATGGCACAGATCTGGCTCATCCGCCACGGCCAAACCGACTGGAACGTGCAAGGGCGCTGGCAAGGGCAGACGCCGGACGCGCCGCCGCTCAACGCGACCGGCGTGGCCCAGGCGCATGCGCTGGCCGAAACGCTTGCGCAGCACGCCGAACAAGCCGCGTTTCAAGCCCTCTACAGCAGCGACCTGCTTCGCGCGCGCCAGACGGCGGAGATCATCGCGCTGCGCCTGCGGCTGCCGGTGCGCCTCGACCCGCGCTTGCGCGAAGTGAACCTGGGCGCGTGGGAGGGCATGCTGGGCGAAGACGTCGCCCTGCGCTACGTGGCCGAGTTGGACGAGCGCAAACGCAACCCGGTGCACTCGCGGCCGCCGCAGGGCGAGACCGTGTTCGAGCTGGCCGCGCGCGTCGGCCAGGCGCTGGACGACATCGCGCGGGCACATCCGAACGGGAACGTCCTCGTCGTCTCGCACGGCCTGGCGATCGCGACCGCGCTGTGCATGGCCAACGGGACGCTGCTGGACCAGGTCTTCGCTCACATGCCGGATAACGCTGCGCTGCACGTGATCGCCTGGCGGAGTTAGCCGACTTTCCATACAACGGGAGGAATCTTTCAACGAGCACACCATGGCCAAAACACTCAAAGTCGCCGTAATCGGTGTGGGCGGCATCGCGCGCCTGCACATGCCCGGCTGGGAAGCGTCGGAGCACGCCGAGGTCGTCGCCGGCGCGGACGTGGATCCGGTCGTCCTGGCCGAGTGGGGCGTCAAACACAACATCAAGAAGCTCACCACCGACGTGCGCGAGATCTTCGCCGACCCGGACATTGACATCGTGGACTTGTGCGTGCCGAACATGCATCACGCGCCGCTCGCCATCGCCGCGCTCGACGCCGGCAAGCACGTGCTGTGCGAGAAGCCGCTCGCGCCGACGCCCGGCGAGATCCGGCGCATGATCGAGGCGCGCGACCGATCCGGCAAGCTGCTGATGACCGCGCAGCACTTTCGCTTCGCCGGCGTATCGCAGGCGATGAAGCGCGAGATCGAGCGCGGTGTGCTGGGCGAGATCTACCACGCCCGCAGTTGGATGTTGCGGCGCGCCTACATGGTGCCGCGCACGTCGTTCACCACCAAGGCGCAGGCCGGCGGCGGGCCGTGCATTGACATCGGCGTGCACGTGCTCGACCTGACGCTGTGGCTGATGGGCCAGCCGGCGCCGGTGACGGTGAGCGGCGTGGCCCGGCAAACGCTGGCCAATCGCCGGCCGATCTTCTCGACGTGGCGCCTGCACCAAAACCTGCCGATGCCCAAGGACTTCGACGTCGAAGACTTCGCCGCTGCGTTCGTGCGCTTCGACACCGGCGCGACGATGGTGCTGGAGGTGAGCTGGTTCATGCACCACGACACCGAGGTCGAGGACATGCAGATCTGGCTCTACGGCGTGGATGGCGGCTGCCACTGGCCGAAGGCCCAGTTCCTGAGCACCGACTACGCGACGCGCCAGTTCTACAACACGCAGCTCAAGCTGACGCAGGACGCGATGGAGCCGCACGCGCTGGAGTGCGTCGCCTTCGCCCGCGCCGTGGCCGAGGGCGCGCCGTCGCCGGTGCCGCCGGAGGACTCGCTCAAGGTGATCGCCATCCTCGACGGCATCTACCGCAGCCAGCGCGAGGGCCGCGAAGTGCGCATCGAGTTGTGAGTTCTGCTGCTGGCCGGCGACTGAAGTCGCGGCCAACCCGTAGCGAAGCCGACTTTGCGTCGGCTTCGTCGAGCAGCGTCGAGCAGCGCCTAACGCGCTTGTAGCGCGTTAGGCGCTGCCATACCGCTGGCTTGGCACGTGTCGCGTGCGGGCTACATATCGCGCGCATCCGCCCAGGCGTGAACGCCCGGGCTGAGCAAGCGGGCGGTGCGCCGTGCGCCGTCGGTAGGCGCGGGCTTCATGCCGCGCGCTCGCTGGCCGGCGACTGAAGTCGCGGCCAACCCACAGCGAAGCCGACCTTGCGTCGGCTTTGTCGAGCAGCGCCTAACGCGCTTGTAGCGCGTTAGGCGCTGCCGTATCGGGTCGTCACGTGTAGTGCGCGTGATGGAATCTGCTGCACCCTGCCCAGGCGTAAACGCCCGGGCTGAGCAAGCGGGCGGTGCGCCGTGCGCCGCTGGTAGGCGTGGGCTTCATGCCCGCGCGCTCCGCTGGCCGGCGACTGAAGTCGCGGCCGTATCAGGTCGGCTTCGTCAGGTGTCGCGCGCGATTCACCCGCCGCGTGGCGATTACAATCGCAACCGTCAGCAATCGCTTCGTGAGCACCTGTCGAACGCGCATGAGATTGGGAAGAGGGATCTTCGCTTGGATCGCCGCATCGGTCGTCGCGGCCTCGTGCGCGAGTTCGACGCCGGCGCTCGACCCCGCACCCCCCACGCCGTTCCCCATTCCGCCCACACCCACGCCGGACTTGAAGCTACCCTCGGCGGCTGCGGCGGCCAGCGCCTTCGTCAGCGCGATCAACCGGCAGGACTTCGTCGCCGCGTTCACCCTGCTCGACGCGCAATCGCGCGCCGAGCTGAAGGACGCCGACGAGTTGCGCAGCCGCTACGACGCCGTGCGCGCGATCGCCCTCGCCACGAACGTGGAGTCGCAACTGCGCGGCGGGCTGCTGTATCAGGGCGAGCGCGCCGACGCCACGCTGGTCACGCGCTGGGAGAGCAGCCTGGTCGGCCCGTTCGAGGTGACCAGCACGCTCGAGCTGGTCTTCGACGCGCCGGCCGCCGATTGGCGCGTGCGCTGGACGCGCGACGCCATCATCCCCGGCCTGGCGAACGGCATCCTGCGCATGGAGCGCGAGGCCACGACGCGCGGCGCGATCTACGCTGCCGACGGCACGCCGCTGGCGATCCAGCTCGAGTTCACCACCATCGGCGTGCAACGCGGCGCGATCGCCAGCGCCGAGGAAGAGCAGCGCATGCTCGACCTGCTCAGCCGGATCACGCAGCTCGCGCCGGAGGAGATCAAAGCCAAATATGCCGGCCAGCCCGAGAACTGGTTTTCGCCCGTGGCCGACGTGGACGAGGCGTTGATAGACGAGTACTACGACCAGATCGAGCGCTTCCCGGCCATCGGCACGCGCCCGCGCTTCCAGCGCCATTACCCACAACCGTCCCTTGCGCCGCACGTGGTTGGGTTCGTCGGCTTCATCCCGCCGGAATCGCTGGCGGCGTATCGCGCGCGTGGCTTCCAGGGCGACGAGCGCATCGGCCTGACCGGCGTCGAGGCCGGCGCCGATGCGATCATCGGCGGCGCGCCGGGCGGTGTGCTGAAGCTGTTCTCCGGCGGCCATCTGACCATCCTCGCCCAGCGGCCGGCCGTCCAGGGCCGGGACGTCACGCTCACGATTAGCCCATCGCTCCAGCTCGCGGTGCAGCGCCTGCTCGGCAACCGTCGCGGCGCCGCCGTGGTGCTGCGCGCGGATGACTCGGCGGTGCTGGCGATGGCCAGCTCGCCGACCTTCTCGCAGACTAACGTGACCAGCCGGGCGATCCAAGAAGGCGCGCTGCTCAACCGCGCCACACAAGGGCAATACCCGCCCGGCTCGACCTTCAAGATGGTGACGATGGCCGCCGGCGTCGGCGAGGGCGTCACGACGCCCGGCGAAGTCTTCCGCGATCCCGGCTTCTGGGATGGCTACGGCGCCGACTTTCGCAAGACGTGCTGGCTGCGCAGCGGCCACGGGCGCATCAGCCTGCAGGCCGGCTTGACCGCGTCGTGCAACGTGGTGTTCTACGAGGTGGGCAAGCGGCTTCAGGAGAAGAGCGCGTATGTGTTGGGCGAATATGCGCGCAAGTTCGGCTTCGGCGCGCGCACGGGCATCGAGCTGCCCGAAGCGGCCGGCCTGGTGCCCGACCCGGACTGGAAGCGGCAAGCGCTCGGCGAGGTGTGGACGGGCGGCGACACGGTCAACCTCGCGGTGGGCCAGGGCTTCATGCTCGTCACGCCGCTGCAGGTCGCGCAGATGACGGCGGCCCTCGCGAACGGCGGCGTCCTGCGGCGGCCATATCTGATCGCTTCGCCGCGCGCGGAGAGCAACGAACCTGCCCCGACGCTGCCGCTCACGCCGGCGACGCTCCAGGCGATGCAGCAGGGCATGATCGGCGTGACGCGCGACGCGCGGCTGGGCACGACGACGTATCGCTTCGCCGGCTTCGACTACTGCTTCGACGCAGAAGGCAGCGTCGTCCCGTGCAGCCGCATCCCGGCGCGGTCGCGCGCAGGCGCACGCCGGCTGATCGTCGCCGGCAAGAGCGGCACGGCGCAGGCCGGCGGCGACGCCAAGCCCTTCGCCTGGTTCACGGCCTACGCGCCGGCCGATGCGCCGGAGATCGTCGTCACAGTGCTGCTGGAGAACATCGGCGAGGGGTCGAGCTACGCCGCGCCGCTGGTGCGGCAAATCATCGAGGCCTACTACGGCTTGCCCATCTCCCCCACGCCGCGCGACCGGCGGCAGAATGAGTGAGGCAAGAGCCAAGACGCAAGACGGAAGACGCAGGACGCAAGACGACGAATGACCAAATCCGGACTGGTGATCAAGGCGCAGAGCGGGTTCTTTACCGTGCATTGCGACGACGGCAGCCGGTTCGTCTGCAAGGCCGCCGGCCGGCTGACCAAGGGCAAGCACGAAGAGGACGCGTTGGCCGTCGGCGACCGGGTGACGGTGGAGCCGGTGAAGAGCGAAGGGCTGGTGAACGGTCGCATCATCGCCGTCGCGCCGCGCGGGCGCACGTTGTCGCGGCTCGATCCGGTGTTCACCGCGCGCGGCAAGCAGGGCCAGGAGATCCGCCAGGTGCTCGTCGCGAACGTGGATTTAGTGGCCTTCGTGTTTGCGTGCGCTGAGCCGGAGTTCCACCCGCGCATGCTCGATCGCTATCTGGTCGGGGCGGAGGCGCAGCAGCTCTCTGCGGTGATCGTGGCCAGCAAAGTGGACCTGGTGGGCTTGGACGAGGCGCGCGCGATGTTCGCGATGTATGAGCAGTTAGGCTACGAGGTGATCTACACGTCCACGCACACCGATCATCCTGCGTATGCCGGCGTCGCACAACTGCGCGCGCGGTTGCACGGCAAGCTCAGCGTGCTCACCGGCAAGAGCGGCGTGGGCAAGAGCAGCCTGCTCAACGCGCTCAAACCCGGCCTGGGCAAAGAGGTCGGGCGCATCAGCGAGGCGCTGAAGAAGGGCCGGCACACCACAGTGGTGCCCGAACTGGTGCAACTCGACGAGTGTAGCTGGATCGCCGACACGCCGGGCATCCGCGCCTATGCCATCTGGGATGTGCAAGCCGAGGAGCTGGACGGTTACTTCCGCGAGATCGCGCCGCTGGTCAGCCAATGTGAATTCTCCGATTGCACGCATACGCATGAGCCGGGCTGCGCCGTGATCCGCGCGCTCAAACGCGGCAAGATCAGCGAAGCGCGTTACGATTCTTACCTGCGGCTGCGCGAGGAGCTGAGCCAGCAGCGGAAGTGGTGAGGCAGTGGGAGATTGGCGATTTGATTTAGAGATTGGAGATCAGCATGCATGGATGACCAAACGCCATCAACTCAATACTTACCGCTCACAACTCAAACCCCGCCCGTCGTCGGCATCGTGATGGGTAGCGATAGCGACCTACCGACGATGCAGGCTGCCGCCGAGGTGTGCGAACAGTTCGGCGTGCCGTATGAAATGCGCATCGTCTCAGCGCATCGCACGCCGGACGACATGGCAGCATACGGCAAAACGGCGCACGAACGCGGCTTGAAGGTGATCATCGCCGGCGCAGGCGGCGCAGCGCACCTGCCGGGCATGCTGGCGGCGTTCTCGCCGCTGCCGGTGATCGGCGTGCCGGTGATGAGCAAGGCGCTGAGCGGCCTGGATTCGCTGCTATCCATCGTGCAGATGCCGGCCGGTGTGCCCGTCGCCACGGTCGCCATCGGCAACGCGAAGAACGCCGGCCTGCTCGCGGTGCAGATGTTGGCTGCGCACGATCCGGCGCTGTTGCAGAAAGTGCTCGACTACAAAGCCCGGCTGGCCGAGGAATCGCGCGCGAAGAATGCCGGGCTGGGGCAGTCGTCGGTCGCCGGTCGCTAGTGGCCGGTGGCCAATCATCAATCATCAATCATCAATCATCAATCATGAATCATGATTGATGATTGATGACTCACCCCTCCCCACCCAGCACGAACCGCTCGATCGTCACCGCCGCGCCGTCCTCCTCGATGCTGGGCGCAATCCAGTCGGCGACGGCTTTCGTCGCATCGTTGCCGTTGCCCATCGCCACGCCGAAGCCGGCCCAGGCGACCATCGTGGCGTCATTGCCTTGATCGCCGATGGCCATCACGCGCTCGCGCGGCACGCCCAGCCGGCAGGCCAGCCAACGCAGCGCGCTGCCCTTGTCGGCGCCGAGCGGATTGACCTCCACGAAGCGCGCGTGCGACTGCACCACAGTCGCGCGATCGCCGACCAGCGCGCGCAGGTGGGCCAGCGCACGCGGCGCGTCGTCAGGCTCGACGGTGAACAGCACCTTGTCCGCGTCACGGCCGTCCAGCACAGCGCATAGGTCATACACGACGGCCGGATCAAAGCCGACCAGGCTGTAGATGTGACGGAAGAATTCGCCGTCGGTGACGAAGATGCGATCGTCCTGATACATCACCACGCGCCATTCGGGATGCTGCTGCTCGAGCGCGATCAGCTCGCACGTCAGCGCATGCGGCAGCGTGATGCGGCGCAGCGCGGTTTCGTTGCGGTAGTCGTAGATCACGCCGCCTTGTTGGCAGATGACCGGCGCGTTCACGGCAAATCGTTCGACGAACGGCCGCGTGCTGGGGACGTTGCGGCCGGTGGCGATGGTGACCAGCACGCCTCTGTCCATCGCCATCTGCACGGCGCGCAGCACGCGCGGCGATACGTCCACTTCGTGGTTGACCGTGGTGCCGTCAAGATCGAGCGCGAGAAGGTCGAAGGGAGGCATCGAGCGTTGGTTTTTGGGATTAGAGATTAGAGATTGGATGATTAAAGTCGTCGGGTTCGTCAAGTCATCAAGTCGTTAGGTCGCTGTGTCGCCGAGACGATAGTAGCGGCCGTTGAAGTAGAGCAGCGGCGCGTCGTCGGGGCGCTGCACGCCGGCAGCCTGCACCAGGCCGATGAAGATGGTATGGTCGCCGGCGTCGAGCGCGCGCGCTACGGTGCAGTCGAGATAGGCGATGGCATCGTCGAGCACCGGCGCACCGGTCGCCTCGGCGCGGTAGCGCACATCTTGAAAACGCTCCTCGTTAGGACGACGGCCGGCGAAGCGATCGGAGATGTGAATCATCTCCGGCGCCAGAAAGTTCACGCAAAACACGCCGCCCTGCTCGATCAACGGGTGCGTGCGGGTTTGCTTGTTGATGCTGATGAAGACTTCGGGCGGGTTGACGCTGAGCGATGAGAACGCGGTCGCCGTCAGCCCGTAGATCATGTCGCCGGCCTTGGTGGTGATGATGGTGACGGTGCTGGCCCAGCGCCGCATCACCTGCTTGAATGCATCGGGAGAAACCATTTGGAGTTTTGAGTTTTGAGTTTTGAGTTCGATCAGGCGTAGCGATGATACATGCGATTCGCAACTCGGCACGACGAACGCGGAACTCAAACCTCAAAACTCAAACCGGCTAGGCCGGCCATTCGCCCAGCCGCACGCGCTCGACGTGATAGCCGGCATCCTCCAGCCGCTGCATCACCGCCTGGCCATGCGCCTCATCGCGCACCTCCAGCACCAGCTCCAGGCCGGTGCGCGTGAGCGGGGCCAGCCACACTGCGCGGCGGTGGATCACGTCAATGATGTTCGCCCCGCACGCCGCGACGTGGTTGATCACCGCCGCGAGCTGGCCGGGACGATCCAGCACCGTCAAGCGCAGCACAATGATGCGCCCTTGCTGCACCATCACCTGTTCGATCACCCGCGCCAGCAGGTTGCCGTCAATGTTCCCGCCGCATAACACAGCACAGATCACGTCGTTCGCGCCGACGGCGACCTTGCCGGCCAGCAGCGCCGCCACGCCGGCCGCGCCGGCGCCTTCCACCACCAGCCGGGCATACTGCGCACAATGCGCGATGCCCCGCGCGATCTCATCGTCGCTCACCTCCACCACGTCGTCCACCAGCTCGCGGATGTAGCGCAGGGTCAGCTCGGCCGGCCGCTTGACGGCGATGCCGTCGGCGATGGTGTTGGCCGACGCCGCCGTCACGACCCGGCCGGCGGCCAACGACGCGCGCACCGGTGCACACGCCGCCGATTGCACGCCGATGATGCGCACGCCAGGCTTGAGCGCCTTCACCGCAATCGCAATGCCACTGATCAGCCCGCCGCCGCCGATGGGCACGAGCAACATGGTCAGCTCCGGCAGCGTAGCCATGATCTCCAGCCCAATCGTGCCTTGGCCGGCGATGACGAGCGGGTCGTCGAAGGCATGCACGAACGTCAGGCCGCGCGCCTGCTGCTGCTCGCGGGCGAACGCGCCGGCGTCGTCGAAGGTCGCGCCATGCAGGATCACCTCCGCGCCTAGGTCGCGCGTGCTCACCACTTTGGTCAGCGGCGCATACTCCGGCATGACGATTGTGGCCGGGATGCCGAAGATGCGCGCCGCCAGCGCCACGCCCTGCGCGTGGTTGCCGGCACTGGCGGCGATCACTCCGCGTTTGCGCTCTTCTTCGCTCAGCCGGCTGATCTTGTTGTATGCGCCGCGGATCTTGAACGAGCCGGCGCGCTGCAGCGATTCGGCCTTCAGGAACACACGCGCGCCGAGGATGCGCGTCAGGCGCAATTCCGGCAGCACCGGCGTGAGGATGAGCTGGTCGCGCAACGTCTGCTGCGCAGCGTAGATGTCGGCGAGGGTAATGGGAGTGTCATGTGTCATGTGTCGGGGGTCGGGGGTCGGGGATCAGGGATCAGGTTGGATACCACGTCTTGCGTCTTACGTCTTGCGTTTTGCGATTTGCGCTTCACGCTTTGTGCGCTGCGTCGTTCAGCCGCAGGGCGATGATGACGTCGGCAACGTTGGTGCCGGTCGGGCCGGTCATGATCAGGTCGCCGAGCGGCGCGAAGAAATGATAGCTGTCGTTGCGCGCTAGGTAGCCGCGGGCTTCTAGCCCACGCTCACGGGCGCGCTGCACTGTGTCGGCGAAGGCGATTGCGCCGGCGGCGTCGGTCGGGCCATCGGTGCCATCGGTGCCGAGGGCGGCGATTCCCATGTAGGGGCGACCCTGCGTGGTCGCCCGCGAATCCATTTCGATCGCCGCTGCCAGCGCCAGCTCTTGATTGCGCCCGCCTTTGCCTTCGCCGCCCTGAACTTGTCGAAGGGTCACAGTGGTCTCGCCGCCGTAGATCAAGCAGACGCCGCGCGCGTGGGCGGGGAGGTCGGCGTCGAGCACTGCGCGGGCGATGTGCACACCGGCCTCGCGCGCCTCGCCGCGCAGCGTGGTGGTGACGACGCGCGCCGCGAAGCCGAGTTGTTCGGCGTGTTGCGCGGCCGCCTGGCAGGCCTGCGCGTTGTTGCCTACCAGCACATTGTGCGCGCGCGGGTCGTTCGTCAGACCGCTGGCGATCACGTCCAACGGGTCGCCGATCACATCGCTGAGGATCAAGCCGATCACAGTGGCCGGCTGCGCCAGTCGCACCAGCCCGCCGCCCTTCAGGCGATCCAGCCGCGCGCGCACGGCATTCATCTCGTGGATGTCGGCGCCGCTGCGCAGCAGCGCGTCGTTGATGGCGCGCATCACGTTAAGCGAGATGCCCGTGTGCGGCGCGACCAGCAGCGCCGACGCGCCGCCGCTCACGCAGGCGATCACCAGCGTCCGCGGCGTGCAATCGCGCAGTGCTGCGCACACGGCCTCGCCGGCGCGCAGGCTGCGCGCATCGGGGATCGGGTGGCCGGCCTCGATCAGTTCTGAGTTTTGAGTTTTGAGTTTAGAGTTGAGGTCCGGGGAGAGATGGCCGTATTTGGTGACGACGACGGCGCGAGACAACCGATCACCGAGCACTCGAACAACCTCAGCGGCCATCGGCGTCGCTGCCTTGCCGGCGGCGATCAGGCGCACGTCGTCGAAGTCGCGCAGGTCATACGCCACGCCGCCCACGAAAAGCAATTCGCCCTCACGGCGAACGTGGCGGCGAATCGCTTCGGCAGGGTCAGCAGCGCGCAAGGCCGCGCGGATGATCGCGTCGAGTGCAGCGCGCAGTTCGGCGCCCATGCTGCGATTGTAGAGGCAGCGCGCCTGAATCGCTCACGAGGTCTTCGCTGCCTCCACCCCCTTGTTGCGCCGCGCGCGCCGGATGAGCAGCACGATCAGGCTGATGGGAGCGGCGAGGATGAGCAGCACCGGCAGCACAACGATGACCAGCCAGATGAGCAGCGAGGCCAGCCCTTGCAGTGTCGCGATCAGCGCCTCGACCGCCGATTTGGCCACACCCTCCGGCCGCCAGCCGCCCACCTGGATCGGCTGGGCCAGCGCGTCGGGGATGAGCGTGACCGAGATGGTAGCCAGCGCCGCCGACTGCGAGAGGTACTTCATGCGCCCCTTGATCTGCTCGATCTGCTCGCGAATCTGGGTAAGTTCGCGGTACACCGCCAGCACATCTTCGGTCGTGGTCGCTTGTTCGAGGATCTTCTGGAGCTGCGCTTCGGTCGCCTCTAGGTTCCTCAGCCGGGCGTCGAGGTCCACATATTCGGCGGTCACGTCCTCGCCGCGCACGCTTTCGCTGCGCACCTCGACGGCGAGGGCGCGGATGCGATTCATCGCCTCATCGAAGCGGGTTGCGTCCACCCGCAGCGTGATGTAGCCTTGCAGCGCGTCGTCCTGGACGCGCGACGCGCTAGACGACACGACGAACCCACCGAATTCCTCGGCCAGCTTGGCCAGCGCACTCATCTGCTCCTGGGTGTCCTTCACGACGATGGTCAGTTCCGCCGTGCGGATGATCAGGCGCTGCTGGACGGATTGATCTGCTGCTTCGCCCGCAGGTTGCACCGGCGCGCGTCCGGCGCTCTCGGGCATCGCCGGAGCCGCTGTCGGCGCCGCCATAGATGTAAACTCTGAGATGTACGGCGGCGCCGCCGGCGCGGCGCAGGCCGATGCAGCTATCGCGATCGAACCGAACAATGTGACGAGCGCGAGGCGATATTTGAGCGTGATTGTCATGGCCATCCTCCCTTTGACCTTTGGGTGAGTGTGCAATTTCACCTTGAAGACGTCAAATCCGTCGCAGAGTTCCACAAATGCATCGCGTTCTGATTCAGTCGCCGAGTTAACGGAGAGAGGCCCCGCTGCGTCAGGCAAATGTCATGGCCGGACGCGCCGGTGACTATAATTTCGTTCGTCCGCTCGCCTTCGTGGCTGTCTGGAATTCGTCCTCGTCGGGATCACGATCTCATGGCAGGGCGGTTCGGATGAGCTGGGGGAGCAGCGACGGTTTTGGAAATCCCGGAGGAAATACGCATGGCTTCTCTTCTCGACAAAGTAAGCACGCTGATTCAGGCGAATCTGCACGCGTTGGTGGACAATGCTCTGAAGTCCAACTCGATGGCGGTCATTGATCAGTACATCCGCGACGTGGACAACAACCTCGACGCCCTGGAGGATGCCGCAGCAACTGTGGGCGGACAGGTAAAGACGCTCGAACGCAAGGCGGCCGAATACAAGAAGCAGATGGACGAACTCGACCGCAACATTGATCTGTTCCTCACCCAGGGCAAGGAAGATCTGGCGCGCGCCGCGCAGGCCAAATTGAACTCGGTGCGCGGCCTGTACGAAACTTACAACAGCCAGCTGGAGCGGCAGCAGCGCGAATACAAGGCATTGCTCGACGCGCGCCTGAAGTTGCAGGCCAAGCTCACGACCATCCGCCAGCAGCGCGAGGAGATGGTGGCGCTGCTCGACCTGGCCAAGGCCAAAGAGATCACCAACAAGGCGATCAAATCGCTGGACGACCTGGCTGGCGTGGGCGATGCCGACGTGGCGCGCATGGCCGAAGCAATCCGCACCCGGCTCGACCAGGCTTCGGCCCGCGCCGAAATGGCTGCCCAGAATCTGGACGCCCAGATGGACGAGGTATTGGGCCGTGGCGAACTGGATGCCCAGCTCGAAGAGCGCAAGCGGCGGTTGGGGATCAGCCAGTAACCGGTAACTGGTAACTAGTAAATGGTAACTAGTAATTGCCAGTTACCAGTTACCAGTTACCAATTACCAATTACCAGTTACTACTTACCAAGCTGCTGAAGCTGATGGACGACCTGCGACAGCGCACGCGCGGCAAGCTCATTCAGAACGCGATCTTCAGCCTGCCCAGCGCGCTGATCATCGCGGCCGGCATCCTCTTGGTTGGGCTAGGGGTGCCAATCCCGATCTTGGGCCAGCCGCCGTTCAACCTGCCGCCGGTCTGGTGGCTGGCCGGGTTGGTGCCGTTGTGGCTAGGCGTCGTCGGCGCGAACATTGCCAGCCGGCAGGCCGGCGAGCAAGCCGTGTCGCAGGCGCTGCGCGAAGAGTTCGACCTCAACCACATCCGCAACCCCAGCCTGCGCATGAACGTCAAGCAGGCCATCGCCTACCGCGAACGGATTGACAAGGTGGTAGAGCGCTTCACCGACTCGGCCATGCAGCACCGCATGCAAGACGTGGCCAACCAAGTGGAGGAGTGGGTGCGCAACATCTATGCGCTGGCCAGCCGGCTGGACGCCTTCCAGAACGACGAGATCATCAAGAGAGATTTGCAGGACGTCCCGGAATCCATCAAGCGCCTCAAGCAGCGCGCGCTACAGGAGCACGACCAGTCCATCCGGCGCGAATTAGACGAGACCATCAGCCGCCGGCAGGCGCAATACAACAACCTGCTCAAGCTGGAGACGGCGATGGACCGCGCCGACCTGCAGTTGGAGAACACGCTCACGGCGCTCGGCACGGTGTATTCGCAGCTACTGCTGCTGGACGCCAAGGATGTGGACAGCAGCAAGGCGCAGCGGCTGCGCGAGAACATCGCCGAACAGGTCAACTCGCTACACGATGTGCTCGCTTCGATGGAGGAGGTGTATAACGGCAGTCACGATCAGGCAAGTCGAAGCCGCGCCAATATGAGCGCCGGTGGCGCGCGCTAATTCCCACCTCATCCTTTCACCTACATCTTTCTAACCCAGCGGCGATATAGTCCGCTGCAACCTTTGGCGGGTGTGACGGCGCGCTCGAAACAACGAATTCGCGCAGCCACGTGGCGAGGTGCACATGGACATCGGTCAGGCTGTTTTCGACGTCATCTCTAACCCAAACGTCGCCTATGCGCTGCTCGTGCTTGGCCTGCTCACGCTGGTGATCGCATTCACTGTGCCGGGCACCGGATTTTTGGAGATCGGCGCAGGGTTGTGTTTGCTCTTGGCGCTGCTCGGCCTGTCGCGCCTGCCGGTGAACATCGCCGGGCTATTGCTCATCTTAGTCGGCATCGGCCTGTTCATCGCCGATATTCAACTCCAGAGCGGCCTGGTCGCGCTCGCCGGAGCGGTCACCCTCGGCATTGGCTCGCTCTTCCTGTTCCGTCCGGATGAACGGGCCTTCGCCGTCTCGTGGTGGCTGATCCTGCTGGTCTCGGGCGGTTCGGCGATCTTCTTTGGCTTCGGGCTGCATCGCGCTTTGCGCGCCATGCAACGCCAGCCGGTCTTCTCGCCGGACAACATCCTGGGCGCGCACGGCGTGATCAAGTCGCCCGTCACTCCCGAGTCGCGGTTCATCGGCACGGCGCAAGTCGCCGGCGAGTTGTGGACGGTGAAATCGGATGAGCCGATAAGCGAGGGCACGCCGGTCGTCGTTGTGCAGATCGAGGGACTGACGCTCTTCGTGCGCGCGCTGGCGCATTCGCCGGAACATTCGGGAGATGAAGTGCAAGTGAAAAGGGAGGAAACGAAATGAATGGTTTGACCACACTGATCGCGGTCAGCCTGATCGTCGTCATTGCGTTGTTCATCGTGGCTGGCTTGCTGCGCTCGTTCATCCTGGTAGCCAGGGAATACGAGCGCTACGTCGTCTTTCGCTTGGGGCGATCCATCGGCGCCAAAGGGCCGGGGCTGATCATCTTGATCCCGCTCATTGACACGGCGACCAAAGTGGACCTGCGCGAGCAGTTCATGGAGGTCCCGCAGCAAACAGCGATCACCAAAGACAACGCGCCGATCTCGGTGGACTTCCTCACCTACTGGAAGGTATCCGACCCCGAGCGCAGCGTGTTGCAGGTGGGCAACTTTGCAGCAGCGTCGCAGGGCATCGCCACCACGACGCTGCGCGCCGTGATCGGCGACATCACGCTGGACGATGTGCTGGCGCAACGCGAGCGCATCAACCAGACGCTGCGCAGCAAGCTCGACGAGGTGACCGAGCGTTGGGGCGTAAAGATCACCGCAGTCGAGATCCGCGAGATCACCCCGCCGCGCGACGTGCAGGAAGCCATGAATCGCCAGATGAGCGCCGAGCGCACGCGCCGCGCGCTGGTCACCGAAGCAGAGGGCAAGCGCCAGGCGGCCATCACGCTGGCCGAGGGTGAGAAGACATCAGCCATCCTGCGCGCGGAAGGCTCGAAGCAATCGGCCATCCTAGAAGCCGAGGGCCAGAAGATGGCGCAGGCGCTGCGCGCCGAGGGCTTCGCCACGGCGCTGAATGCGATCTTCGAGGCGGCCAGGCACGTGGATACGAACACGATGCTGATCCAGTACCTGGAGACCCTCAAAGCGATCGGCGACAGCCCGGCCACGAAGTACATCTTCCCGATGGAGTTCACCGGACTGGTCAAGCCGTTGGGGGAGATGCTGGCGGCGAACGGCAAGGGCGCGCGCGAAGATGCGAAATCGTCCGGCGCGTGAAGCGTCGAAGGTGCGCCGAATCGAGCAGCAGCGGGCCGGGGCTCGACCTCGCTCGCAGGGGTGTCCGCCGGCCTGCTGGGTTTTACAGAAACCACGTTGGCGCGCTCATCAAGTCGCCGGCGGCCATGCGCGCGATGCGCTCGGCTTCGGACTGCGAGTCGTGCACGGCGGTGATGTGGCCCATCTTGCGGCCCTTGCGACACTCGCGCTTGCCATACCAGTGTAGGTGCGCGCCGCGATACGATAGCGCGCGTTCGAAGTCGCGCGGCTTAGGCATCTGGTCGCTCGTACCCAGGCAGTTCACCATCACCGCCGCCTGTTTGACCATGTCCGGCCAACCGAGCGGCAACCCCAGCACGGCGCGGACGTGGTTCTCGAATTGCGACGTTAGGCAGGCCTCGATGGTGTAGTGGCCGCTGTTGTGCACGCGCGGCGCGACTTCGTTGACCAGCACCCGGCCGTCGGGCAGCTCGAACATCTCGATGCCGAATGCCCCAACGCCGTGCACGGCTTCGACCACGGCCCTGCCGATGTCCTTCGCCGGATGGTCGAAGCCGCTGCGATTCACACGCACCACGTGGCACACGTGGTTCAGTTGCAGCGTCTCGGTCACCGGATAGGTGACGATCCGGCCGTCTTGGCCACGCACGACGATGATCGCCAGTTCGCGCTTGAAGCGCACGAACTGCTCGACCATCAATGCGCGGCCGGTCGCGGCCAATTTGTCCCATGCCGCCTGCGCCTCGGTTTCGCGGTCAATCTGCACGTTGCCGTAGCCGTCGTAGCCGAGCGTGCGGGTCTTGAGCACCAGCGGGTAGCCGTGCCGGGCGCCGAAGGCTTTGACCTCGTCGAGCGAGCCGACGGCCGCGTAGGCCGTGGTAGGCAGGCCGGCAGCGTTCAGCGTTTGCTTCTGGATGAACTTGTCTTGCACGAGCGCCAGGGTGCGCGACCCGGGCAGCACGCGCCGGCCGCGTCGCTCGATGAATTCGATCAGCTCGACTGGCACGAACTCGCTCTCGATGGTGATCGCGTCCACGACGTCGGCGAACTCGCCGAGCGTCTCGCGGTCGCGCCACGAGCCGGTCACGCCGAACGAGGTCACCTGCATGGCCGGGCTGAATTCGTCTTCGTCGAGGATGGCAACGTTCACGCCGATGCGTTGCGCGGCCTGCGCCAGCATGCGTGCCAGCTGTCCGCCGCCGAGAATGCCGAGAGTCGTCATCGTCCTTTCTCCGAAATCGAGCGGCGCGAATGATACTCGCAATCGCCAATCATCAATCATCAATCATCAGTCATCAATCATCAGTCATCAAGTCATCAGGTCGTCAGGTCATCAGGTCGGGCAGGTCGGCAGGTCGGCGGCCGTCATACAATCGGCAGCCGATCATGTTCAGCGATCTACGCACCGTCGAAATCTTCGCCATCGGCAACGAACTGCTCGCCGGGCAGGTGCTCGACACGAACACGCACTGGCTCATCCGCATGGTCACCGGCCTCGGCGCGCGCGTCACGCGAGCAGCCATGATCCGCGACGACTACGATCACATCGGCGATGAGATTCGCTGCGCGCTGCGGCGCGGCCCGCGCCTGATCCTCACCACCGGCGGCCTCGGCCCGACCGACGATGACCTCACCCTGCGCGCCATCGCCCGCGCGCTCAATTTGCCGATGCACATGCACCCAGAAGCACTGGAGATGGTGCGCCAGCGCTACGCCTACCTGGCCACCGTGCGTCCGAACTTCAGCGCCGAGCTGAACGATGCGCGCCGCAAGATGGCTCTCTTCCCGGAGGGCGCGACGCCGGTCTTCAACCCCAACGGCGCAGCCCCGGCCATGGCGCTCGACGCGAAGTCCGAGCACCCCGACGGCGTGACGACGATCGTCTCGTTGCCGGGCGTGCCGGACGAGATGAAGACCATCTTCACTACCACGCTGCAGCCGGTGCTGGCGCGCACCATCGGCGCCGGCGGCTACGTCGAGCGCACGATCGTGCTGGACAAGGGCGATGAATCGCGCATCGCCGCGCTGCTCAAGGAGGTGCAAGATCACCACCCGATGGTGTATGTAAAGTCGCGCGGCCAGATGCTCGAAGACGGCCTGCACCTCACCGTGGTGCTCTCCATCGGCGGCAACGACCTTGCCGCCATTCGGGAAGAGGTGCGCCGCACAGAGGAAGAAGCTGTCTTCGGGTTAACGCGACTGGGCTACACGATTATTCGTGTGCTGGAATCGTAGAGAGCATCTTAAACCTCAATGCAATCAATCTTTGTCATTCCTGCGAAAGCGGGAATCCACCATGCGCAGGCTCTAGATGCCTGCCTTCGCGGGCATGACGGCCTTCAGTCCAAGGCCCCCGCGATTCTTAAGACGCTCTCTTAGGCGCAGAGGCGCACGCGCGGCACCGTTCGCGTAATGTTTCCGGGTGCATCTTTCTTGTAGGGGCAGTTACGCGGCGATCAGAAGTCGCGCTACACAGCGCGAAGTCTCCCTTCGACGACTGGCGGCACAGTCCGCGAAGGCGGACTGCGTACGGAGTTGGTGCGACTTTGCGTCGCTGGCCGGGCGGAAGTGATCTATGCTTAGCCCGAACGCGCTGCTACAATCCATGCTCGCTAATCCCGACGGGACGCACGCATCATGAAACTCCACGAATACCAATCCAAGCAGATCTTCGGCCGGTTCGGCATCCCGGTGCCGCAAGGCATCGTCGCCGAGAGCGCGACCGAGGCGCGCAACGCGGCGCGCGAGATCGGCCTGCCGGTCGTCATCAAAGCACAGGTGCTGGTGGGCGGGCGCGGCAAAGCCGGCGGCGTGAAGGTGGCCCGCACGCTCGAGGAAGTCGAAGAGAAGGCCGAACAAATACTCGCCTTGAACATCAAAGGGCTGCCGGTGCGCAAGGTGCTGGTTGACCCCGCCGCCGACATCCAGAGCGAAATCTACCTGGGCGTGGTGATAGATCGGGCGCGGCGCCGGGCGGTGTTGATGGCCAGCGCCGCCGGTGGCGTGGACATCGAAGAGGTCGCCGCGACGACGCCGGAGAAGATCGTCCGCGTGCCCATTGACCCTTTCATCGGCCTGCCTGACTATCTAGCGCGCGACGTGGCCGTAGCGATCGGTCTGCCGCGCGAGCACTGGGGCGACTTCGTCAAGATCGCCAAAGGACTGGCGGCAGCCTTCGTCGCCAACGATGCATCGCTGGCCGAGATCAACCCGTTGGCGATCGTGAATACGGACGGTGGGGCGAAACTGCTGGCGCTGGACGGCAAGATGGTGATTGACGACAACGCGCTCTTCCGCCACCCCGAGCTGGCGGCGATGCGCGACCCCGACGAGGAGAGCGAGGCCGAGCGCAAGGCGCGCAGCGCCGACCTAAGCTTCGTCTCGCTAGACGGAGACATCGGCTGCTTGGTCAACGGCGCCGGCCTGGCCATGGCGACGCTTGACATCATCCAGCACTTCGGCGGCAAGCCGGCGAACTTCCTCGACGTGGCCGGCGGCGCGCGCGCCGACAAAGTCGCCGCTGCCCTACGCATCGTGCTCGCCGATCCCAAAGTCAAGGTGGTGATGTTCAACATCTTCGGCGGCATCACCCGCTGCGACGAGGTGGCGCGCGGCATCGTGCAGGCGATGGAGGAGGTGAAGCCGAAGGTGCCCATGGTGGCGCGCATCACCGGCACGAACAAGGAGGAAGGCGATCGCATCCTGGCCAGCGCTAACCTGATCACGGCGAACAGCGCCGCCGAAGCCGCGCAGAAGGCCGTCGAGCTAGCGCGCGCCGTAAATTGAGAATTGAGAATTGAAAAGGCACACACGCAACCGATTTCTCAATTTTCAATTTTCAATTTTCAATTTGAATGGCACGAAGTGACATTCGCCTCGCGCTGCCATCCAAGGGGCGGCTGCAGCAGCCGACGCTGGACTTTCTGGCGCGCTGCGGCTTCGACGTGAAGCAATCGGCGACGCGCGGCTACATCGGCCACATCCCGGCGCTGCCGCAGGTGACCGTGCTGTTCCAGCGCCCGCGCGACATCGTGGTGAGCGTGGCCGGCGGCGGCGTGGACTTCGGCATCACCGGCTACGACGTGATCATGGACGCGAACGCCGGCGACGCCGTGCACGTCCTGCACGATGCGCTCGGCTACGGCAAGTGCCGCGTGGTCATCGCCGTGCCGGAATCCTGGGAAGACGTGCGGACGATGGCCGACCTGGCCGCGAAGGCCCGCGCGATGGCGCAGCCGCTGCGCGTAGTGACCAAATACCATCACCTCACGCGCGCGTTCCTGTGCAAACACAACGTCGAGCCGTTCGCCTTGATTGACGCCGAGGGGTCGCTCGAAGTCGTGCCGGAGATCGGCTACGCCGACATCATCGTGGACATCGCCGAGACCGGCGCGACGCTGCAGCAGAATCGCCTGCGGGTGATCGAAGACGGCGTTATTCTGCACACCCAGGCCAGCCTGGTCGCCAACAGCAACTCCCTCAAGCGGCCGGAGGTGATGGCTGTCGCCGTCGAGCTGTTGGAGTACTTCGAGGCGCACCAGCGTGCCGAAGGCTACTTCATGATCTGGGCCAACGTGCGCGGCCAGTCGCTGGAGGAGGTGGGGCGCATCATCACCATGCACACCACGCTGGGCGGGCTGCAGGGGCCGACCATCGCGCCGATCTACCCCAACCCGCACAGCGCCGCTGCCAACCCCGGCGCGCACTGGTTTGCCGTGAACATCGTCGTCGGGCGCAGTGAGCTGACCGACGCGATCGAACAACTGCGCGCGATCGGCGGCAGCGGCGTCGTCGTCACGCCCACCACTTACATCTTCGAAGAGCAGCCCAGCCGCGTCGCCGCGCTGCGTGCCTTCTGCCGGTCGCTGAAGTGAGCCCGGTCGCCATCGGCGGCTTGCTCTTCGCGGGTATCATTTGCATTGGACTGGCTGCATGATCGCCGGCGCCGACTCCCCACTCCCGACTCACGAGTGAGAAGTCAGGAATCGGCCAGATCGTATGGACGTTGAAACGCTCATCAACCCCCACCTGCGGGCGATGCAACCCTACACGCCCATCGTCCCGTTCGAGGTGCTCTCGCGCCGGCTGGGCCGGCGTCCCGAAGACATCGTCAAGCTGGACGCCAACGAGAATCCCTATGGCCCGTCGCCGCGCGCGCTGGAAGCAATCGCCCACGCGAACACGCTGCACATCTACCCCGACCCGGATCAAACGGCCCTGCGCGAGGCCATCGGCGACTACATCGGCGTATCGCCCGAACACATCCTGTGCGGCGCCGGCGCAGACGAGGTGATTGACCTGATCGCCCGTGCGTTTATCCAGCCGGGCGATGCGCTGATTGACCTGCCACCTACATTCGGCATGTACCGCTGGGTGGCCGACGTGGTAAACGCCGCCTACGTCGCCGTGCCCCGCCGCGCCGACTTCTCGGTGGATGTGCAGGCAGTCCAGGCATTAGTAACTAGTAATTTGGCGCCCACAGTTACTAATTACAAATTACTATTTGTCGCCGACCCCAACAACCCCGACGGCTCGACGATCTGCGACGAGCAACTGCGCGCACTGCTGGCACTGCCGGTCGTGATCGTGCTAGACGAAGCCTATGTGGACTTCAGCGCGCACTCTAGCCGGGTGAGCTGGGTGCCGGCACACGACAACCTGATCGTGCTGCGCACATTCAGCAAGCTGGCCGGCATGGCCGGCTTGCGCGTGGGCTACGGTGTCTTCCCGCTCCCGATCATCAAGCATCTGTGGAAGATCAAGCAGCCCTATACGCCCAACGTAGCCGGGACGGTCGCCGCCATTGCCGCGCTGAGCGACCGCGACTATTTGCGCGAGAACGTGCGCTGGCTGGTGATCGAACGCCGGCGCATGAGCGAGCTGCTCGGCCGGCTCGGCTGGTTGCACGTCTTCCCCAGCGAGGCGAATTTCGTGCTGTGCCGCGTGGCCGAGGGCGCGCCGGTGAACGGCGGCGATCCGCGCTGGCCGGCAGCACGGCGTTTGAAGCAGGCGCTGGAGCAGCAGGGCGTGCTCGTGCGTTACTTTGACCGCGACGGCCTGCGCGATTGCGTGCGCATTAGCGTGGGCCGGCCCGACCAGACCGACCGGCTGATGGCCGCGCTCGAAGCGCTCGGCAGATAACCATGGCAAGAATCGGCAGAATCCAACGCAAGACGAACGAGACCGACGTATCGGTGTATCTGGACTTGGACGGCGCGGGGCGCGCCGACATCCAGACCGGCATCGGCTTCTATGACCACATGCTGCATCACGTCGCGCATCACGGCCTGTTCGACCTGACCGTGCGCGCCGCCGGCGATGTGCACGTGGACGAGCATCACACGGTCGAGGATGTGGCCATCGCCTTCGGCCAAGCGCTGAACGAGGCGCTGGGCGACCGCGCCGGCATCGTGCGCATGGCCGACGCTTGGGTGACGATGGACGAGGCACTGGCGCACGTAGTGGTGGATCTGAGCGGCCGGCCGTATTGTGTCTTTCACGGGGAATTTGCCGCGCCGAAGATCGGCGGCCTGAGCACCTCGCTCGTCTCGCACATCTTCGAGTCCATCGCCGTGCACGGGCGCTTGAACCTGCACGCGCGCGTGCTCTACGGCCGCGATGACCACCACAAGGCCGAAGCGCTATTCAAGGCGCTGGGCCGCGCGTTGGACGCTGCGACGCTCATTGACCCACGCCGGAGCGGCGTCCCTTCGACGAAAGGGGTGCTGTAGGGGATAGTGTCAATGGTGTCAGAGGTGTCAGGAGTGTCGAGGGTGCCAGAGGTGTCAAGGGTGTCGTTGGTGTCGGTGCTGCCAAGATACCCATGACACCAACGACACTGCTGACGCTAACGACACTACCGACACCTCCGACACAAACGACACGATCAACACCCATCACTCCACCATGCTCTACCTGGTCGCGACGCCCATCGGCAACCTCGGCGACATCAGCGAGCGCGCGCTGGAGACGCTGCGCAACGCCGACGTGATCGCCAGCGAGGA
Source organism: Candidatus Roseilinea sp. (assembly GCA_025055235.1). Classification (GTDB taxonomy): domain Bacteria; phylum Chloroflexota; class Anaerolineae; order J036; family Brachytrichaceae; genus JAAFGM01. Next base: position 42,119 of record JANWYN010000144.1, read on the forward strand.
CACGCGCTATACCGGCCGGCTGCTCAAGCACTTCGGCATAGACCGCCCGCAGGTGTCCTTCCACGAGCACAACGAGCGACAAGCCGCCGAGCGAATCGTCGCGTTGCTGCGCGAGGGGCGCACCGTGGCGCTGGTGAGCGACGCCGGCACGCCGGGCATCAGCGACCCGGGCTTTGTGCTGGTGCGGCGCTGCATTGAGGAGGGTTTGCCGTTCACGATGATCCCCGGGCCGGCAGCGTTCGTCATGGCGCTCGTGCTGAGCGGGCTGCCCGCGCATGCGTTTACCTTCCGCGGCTTCCCGCCGCGCAAACCGGCCGCGCGCCGGCGCTTCCTCGCCGTAGACGCACAATCGCCGCACACGTTGATCTTCTACGAAAGCCCGCATCGCGTCGCTGCACTGATCGGCGACGCCATTGCGGTGTATGGCGACCGGCGCGCGGCGCTGGCGAATGACCTCACCAAGATGTTCGAGCGCGTGGACCGCGGCCGGCTGTCGGAGTTGCTGGCGCTGGTGCAGGACAAGCCGCTCAAGGGAGAATACGTGTTGGTGATCGAGGGCGCTGCGAATGCTGAAGAACGGTCGAATAATGGGTAAGGCGCGTAGTCGTCAGTGGGGAGTCGGAAGTGACACACCTGACACGTGCAACCTGCCACCTGTAACCTGACCCCTGACCCATGACCCACGACACCACCCTCCACCTGCCTCACGGCGCGCTGGCCCTGCCGGCCTTCCTGCCCGACGCTACGCGCGGCGTAGTGCGCGCCGTGGACAGCGCCGACCTTGAAGCCATCGGCGTCGAGGGGCTGGTGATGAGCATCTTTCACCTGATGCAGCGCCCCGGCGCAACCACGGTAAAGGCACTAGGCGGGTTGCACGCGATGACCGGCTGGCAGCGGCCGATCGTGACCGACAGCGGTGGCTTTCAGGTCTATTCGCTGATCCGGCAGAACTCCAAGTTCGGCTCGCTCACCGACCGCGGCCTGGTCTTCCGGCCCGACGGCAAGGATAAAGTGCTGCTGACGCCGGAGAAGAGCGTGCAACTTCAGCTCAGCTTCGGCGCGGACGTAGTCATCTGCCTGGACGATTGCACCCACCCGGACGACGGCGAGGCCGAGCAGCGCGAGAGCGTCCGGCGGACGATCGCCTGGGCCAAGCGCTGCAAAGCCGCGTTCGAGCGATGGCTGGCTGCACCGCGGAGAACCAGGGAAGCGGAGGAAGGAGGAGCAGCTCCCTACGCTCCGCGCCTTCGCGCCTCCGCGGTTCGGCCGTTGTTGTTCGGCGTGATTCAGGGCGGCGCGTCGAAGGAATTGCGCAAGGCGTGCGCCGAGGCACTGCTGGAGATCGGCTTCGACGGCTTCGGCTACGGCGGATGGCCGCTGGACAGCGAAGGCGCGCTGCTGCACGACATCGTCGCCTACACGCGCGAACTCGTGCCGCGCGCATTGCCCATGCATGCGCTGGGCATCGGCCATCCCGATAGCATCATCGCCTGTGCGCACATGGGCTACGACGTGTTCGACTGCGCCCTGCCCACGCGCGACGCCCGGCGTGGCCGGCTGATGATCTTCAACGAGCCACCCAACCGGACGCGCTTCGACGGCCGGTGGTGGTCCTACCTCTACATCGGCGATGACAAGCACATCAAGTCAGCAGCGCCGATCTCCGAGCACTGCGATTGCCCGGTCTGCCGGCGCTATTCGCGCGGTTATCTGCATCATCTCTTCAAGGTCAAAGATGCGGCGTATTTGCGGCTGGCCACGCTGCACAACCTGTGCTTCATGATGCAGTTGATGGCGCGTCTGCGGCAGATCATCGCCGAGGGCTGATGCTATGAGCGATGATCCCCGGCTGGATGAGCTGGCAGCGCGCGTGCACAGCAGCCGCAAATATGGCGCGGTCAGCGAGGCGCTGGTGCGGCGCATCGGCGCTGCCGAATTGGCCAAGCGCGCGACGCTCGAAGACGCCGTCAAGGCGACGAAGAACAAGCTACATCAAGTCGCCGGGCTGTATTTCGCAGGCGGCCGCCCCGACTACGACGCATGGCTGCGCCGGATCGTCCAGGCGCCCGACGATGCCGCGCGGCGCGCCGTGCTGCGCGCCATCATGGCCCACCACGCCTCGACGCGCGAGCGACTGCCCATCTTGGATGCGTTCTACGCGCGCGTCTTCGCCGGCATCGGTCCGGTGCGTTCGGTGCTCGACCTGGCGTGCGGCTTGAACCCACTCAGCCTGCCGTGGATGCCGCTGGCTGCCGGCGCGACGTACCATGCCATAGACATCTACGAAGACCTGGCGCGCTTCCTGCAGGCAGCCCTTGCAGCACTCGGCGTGGAAGGCAAAGCCGAAGCCCGCGATGTGATCGCCGGCTGCCCGACCGACGAGGCCGACGTTGCCTTGCTGCTCAAGGCGCTCCCTTGCCTGGAGCAGCTCGACAAAGCCGCCGGCTCAGCCATCCTGGATACAATCAAAGCGCGCCATATCGTGGTCTCGTTCCCGACGCGGACGGTGGGCGGCCGAAACGTCGGCATGCGTGAAAACTACACGGCGCGCTTCGAAGCAATGATCGCGAACAAGCCCTGGCGCGTCGAACGCATCGAGTTCGCCGGTGAGTTGGTCTTCCGCATGGCGAAATAGGGCGCGAGGCACGGCGCAATCCGAGGACATCATGATCGCAGTGATTGACTACGGCGCGGGCAACCTGCGCAACGTGTGCAAGGCGCTGGAACACGTCGGCGCCGAACTGACGCTGACCGACGACCGGCGCGAACTCGAACGCGCCGATAAACTGGTGCTGCCCGGCGTGGGCGCGTTTGCCGATTGCCAGCACGGCCTGAAGGCGCGCGGCCTGTTCGAGCCATTGCGCGCCCTGGCGCTGGCCGGCAAGCCGTTGCTCGGCATCTGCGTCGGCATGCAACTGCTGTTCGAAGTCGGCGAGGAGATGGGCGAATGGGAGGGCCTCGGCCTGATCCCCGGCCGCGTCGTCCGCTTCCACTTCTCAACTCAAAACAAAACTTCGAAGATCGGAGACGAGCCCCTTTCTCAATTCTCAATTCTCAATTCTCAATTCAAAATCCCGCACATCGGCTGGAACCAATTGTGGCTGAAGCAGCCGGATCATCCGCTGCTCGCCGGCGTGCGCGATGGCGACTACGCCTACTTCGTCCACTCCTATCACCCGCGCGTCACGGATCCGGCGCACGTGCTGGCGGTCACCGACTATGGCTATGACTTCCCATCCGTCGTCGCGCGCGGCAATGTGTGGGGCATTCAGTTTCACCCGGAGAAGAGCCAGGACGTCGGCCTGCGTATGCTGAGGAACTTCGTGGCGTGGCCGGCGGGTGACTCGACGGTTAGCGCTGTCAATGCGAGGGACGAACATGTTCACGATCTATCCGGCCATTGACCTGCGCAACGGACGGGTCGTCCGCCTGTTGCAGGGCGATCCATCGCAGCAAATCACCTACTCGGATAATCCGTCTGCCGTCGCCAAGCGCTGGGTGAGCGAGGGGGCGACTTGGCTGCACATCGTGAACTTGGACGGCGCGTTCGGTGATCAAGCGGCCGCGCGCGCCAACCGCCGTGCACTGCAGGATATATGCTGCCACGTAAAGGCGAAGATTCAATTTGGCGGCGGCCTGCGCGACATCAACGATGTGAAGGCCGCGTTCGATGCCGGTGCGGATCGCGTGGTGCTGGGAACCGCCGCCGCAGAGAACCCCAAGCTGGTGGCCGACGCGCTCGCGCAATTCGGGCCGGAGCGCGTGGCCGTCGGCCTGGACTCGCGTGATGGCATGGTGGTCACGCGTGGATGGAAGCACACGACGCACATGACGGCCATCGAGCTGGGGGCACTGATGAAGGAGATGGGGGTGGTTCATGCGCTCTACACCGAGGTCGGGCGCGACGGCATGATGGTCGGCGTTGCGGCTGAGCTGACGGCCGCGCTGGCTCAATTGACCGGCCTCAAGGTCATCGCCTCCGGCGGGGTGCGCAACTTGGACGACATCCGCGAGTTGATGCAATACGCGTCGCGCGGCGTGGAAGGCGTGATCGTCGGCCGCGCGCTCTACGAAGGCGCGCTGTCGCTCAAGGAGGCGTTGCAGATGACCGTCGCAGCAGGGTGAAGTATGCTCGCAAAACGCATCATTCCTTGCTTCGACGTCGCGAACGGCCGGGTGGTCAAGGGCGTGAACTTCGTCAACTTGCGCGATGCCGGCGACCCGGTGGAGCAAGCCCGCATCTACAACGACGAACGCGCCGATGAGTTGGTCTTCCTCGACATCATGGCCTCGCACGAAGGCCGCGGCACGACGGTGGAGATGGCGCGCCGCGTGGCGGACGAAGTGTTCATCCCCTTCACCATCGGCGGCGGCATCCGCTCGGCCGATGACTTTCGCACGCTGCTGCTGGCCGGCGCCGACAAGTGCTCGATCAACAGCGCCGCCGTGCGCAACCCCAACCTGATCAACGAGGCGGCGTGGCGCTTCGGTTCGCAGTGCGTGGTGGTGGCGATAGACGCCCGGCGCGAAGGCGACGGATGGAAGGTCTATCTGAACGGCGGGCGCGTGCCGACCGACCTTGATGCGGTCGCTTGGTCGCAGGAGGCCGAGCGGCGCGGCGCCGGCGAAATCCTGCTCACCAGTATGGACACCGACGGTACGCAGGACGGCTACGACTTGCCGCTGCTGCGCGCGATCTGCAGCGCCGTCAACATCCCGGTCATCGCCTCCGGCGGGGCCGGCAAGCTCGAACACTTCTACGAAGCGATCCAGGCCGGCGCGAGCGCCGTGCTGGCGGCCTCGGTCTTCCACTACAAGACCTTCAGCGTGGGCGAGGTCAAGCGCTACCTGGCCAGCCGGGGCGTGCCCGTGCGATTGTGAGTTTGACTTTAAGGCGGGTTGATCTAATCTCTATGCTGTAGACGCAGATCGCGTTCGGCGACGCGACAAGCGCAGCAGAACGGATGACGATCAGTGGAGCATGAGCAAGCCCGGCAGCAAGTACTATCCCCTGTTCACTTACCTGCACGAGCGGGATCAGGACGAGATCACCCTGACCTTCGCACAAATCGAGAAGATCCTGGGCAAGCCCTTGCCGGAGGGCGCGCGCATCGAACGTGGGTGGTGGAGCAACCGCCGGCGTGCCTCCCCGCAAGCCAAGGCTTGGCTGGACGCTGGCTATAAGGTGGCCTCGGTTGATCTGCAGCGCAAGCAGGTGGTGTTTGCCGTTCCGGCCAAGTTGGCCAGCCGCTACGTCGTCGAACGCGACGGCGATACGATCCTCTGGAACGCCGGCCTGATCAAGGCGCTGCGCGAGCACATGAACATGAGCCAGGCCGAGTTCGCGCGTGAGCTAGGCGTGCGCCAGCAAACGGTCAGCGAGTGGGAGACCGGCGCATACACTCCCACGCGCGCCACCTCCAAACATCTCACCCTCGTGGCCGAGCGCGCCGGCTTCCGCTACGGCGCGGACCTGTAGACATCGCCTGCGCGCGTTCGAAGCCGGCGCGCAACTGATCCCGTTCATCTGCAAGGGCCCACGCCTGGGACACATCGCGCCTCGGCGCATACCGGCTATTGACATCCTCTCGTTACCGTGTATAATGTTGAAAACACGGTAACGCGAAGGCCGGGAGGCGCCATGACCAATTCCGATTTCAACCCGCGTGCACTCTTCATCTCTGCTGACGGCATGCTGTATTCCGACTCGCTGATTTGCTCCGGCCTGTTGCCGGCCAAGCTCGGCGGCAAGCCCTGCCCATTCGCGCAAGACAAACATATGCCGAAGCCGCGCCCGCTCGATCCCGAAGACCCGGAGTATGACCCGGCGCGAGGCAAGCCGGGCGACTTATGCCCGCCCTGCGCCGTGTTGCACGCCGGCGCGCTGGACGACTGGGAGGAGCACGAGCGGCTGCACTTGCCGGAGGAGGTGCTGCCACTGCGGCTGTTTCAATGTCGCCAGGCTTTTTGGCTGGTCGTGCCTGGGCTTTACAACGACGAGCCGACGCGGCTCATCCTGCCCGAGTTCGGCGCGGGCGATGAAAGCGATTTCGAAAGCGAGGATGAAGATGGCACACACGATAGCGATGCTACACAAGGCGCATGACCGCGCCGCTATAATCGCGTACGAGGTTGCGATGCTGCCGGCTTGGCCGGCAGTGCAGCGAAACGTGCTTCAACTCAAGTTCGACGCCCTCGGCCTGATCCCCGCCATTATTCAAGATGCCCTCACCGGCCGCGTGCTCATGCTTGGCTGGATGAACGAAGAGGCGCTGCAGCGCACGCTGCACACCGGCGAGGTGTGGTTCTGGTCGCGCAGCCGGCAGGCGCTGTGGCACAAGGGCGAAACCAGCGGCAGCGTGCTGCGCGTGCACGAAGTGCGCGCTGATTGCGACGCCGATTGCCTGCTCATACGTGTGCAGCCAGCCGGCCCGACGTGCCACACCGGCCGCGAAAGCTGTTTTTGGCAGGACGTAGACGGCAACGTGCTCCGGCCGCCTGCAGCCGGTTTCCTCGACGAACTGGCGGACATCGTGCAGGCGCGCCGCGTCGC
>JANWYN010000017.1 GCA_025055235.1 Candidatus Roseilinea sp.
CGAGCGCGAGTTCCACACCAACACCGTGCACCAGGGCTACATTGAGCCACAGAACGGCACGGCGCTGTGGAACGCCGACGGCCAGATCACCGTGTGGACCAGCACGCAGGGCGCGTGGGACCAGCGCCGTGACCTGAGCGAGATCCTGCATGTGCCGATCTCGCAGATCCGCGTCATCCCGATGGAGATCGGCGGCGGCTTCGGCGGCAAGTTCCCGGTTTACCTAGAGCCGCTGGCTGCTCTGCTCTCGCTCAAGTCCGGCCACCGGCCGGTGAAGATGTGGATGCAGCGCGATGAGGTGCTGAAGGCCACCGGACCGACCAGCGCCTCGGTCATCCGCGTGAAGATGGGCGCGCGCAAAGACGGCAAGATCACCGCAGCGCAAGCCTGGATGGCCTACGAGGCCGGCGCCTTCCCCGGCTCGCCGGTGGGCGCGGGCATGGGCGTGATCTTCGCGCCTTACAAGCTCGACAACGTGCAAATTGACGGCTACGACGTGGTGGTGAACAAGCCGGCGGCCAAGGCCTACCGCGCGCCCGGCGGCACCAATGCCGCGTTCGCCAGTGAGACGGTGATAGATGAGCTGGCGGAGAAGCTGGGCATGGACCCGATCGAGTTCCGCCGCATCAACGCCGCCAAGGAAGGCGACCGGCGCGCCGACGGCCCGGTCTATGGCCGGATCGGCTTCATCGAGACGCTGGACGCCATCGCGAAGCATCCGCACTACGACGCGCCGCTGCCGGAGCCCAGCGCACCCTACATGAGGGTCGGGCGCGGCGTGGCTTGCGGCTTCTGGTACAACTGGGATGGCAAGTCGTCGGCCTCGGCGGTGGTCAACCCCGACGGCACCGTGTCCTACCTGGAGGGCAGCACCGACATCGGCGGCACGCGCGCCTCGCTGGCGATGATGCTGGCCGAGACGCTTGGCATCAACTACGAAGACGTCAAGCCCATGGTAGGCGACACGCAAACGGTGGGCTACAACGACGGCACAGGCGGCAGCCGCACCACCTACGGCTCCGGCATGGCCGCTTATCACCTTGGCAAAGAGATCATCAAGGAGATGAAGCAGCGCGCCGCCGTGTTGTGGGAAGTGCCGGCCGACGACATCAACGTCGAAGGCGACGTGTATTCCTACGGCGATAAGAAGATCACCTTCAAGGAGCTGTGCGCGAAGCTGGACGAGACCGGCGGCCCGATGAGCGTGAGCGTGTCGTTGGACACGAAAGGCGCCATCCCTGCGCTCGCGACGCACGTGGTGGATGTGGAGGTGGATACCGAGACGGGCAAGGTGAACATCCTGCGCTACACCGCTGCGCAGGACGTTGGCCGAGCGATCCACCCCAGCTACGTCGAGGGCCAGATTCACGGCGGCGTAGCGCAGGGCATCGGCTGGGCGTTGAGCGAGGAATACTTCTACGACAAGGACGGCCACTTGCTGAACGCCAGCCTGCTCGACTACCGCATGCCGACGGCGCTCGACCTGCCGATGATTGACGCTGTGATCATCGAGGTGCCCAACCCGAACCACCCATTCGGCGTGAAGGGTGTGGGCGAAGTGCCGATCGTCCCGCCGGCTGCCGCCATCGCAAATGCCATCTACCAGGCCGTCGGCGTGCGCATGACCGTGCTGCCCATGAACCCGACCAACGTGCTCAAGGCGATGGGCAAGATCTGAGGGCAGAGGGCAGAAGTCAGAAGTCAGAGGTCAGAAGTCAGAGGTCAGAAGGCGGGAGTGGGAAGTCCGGGAGTCGGAAGGCGTGATGCAGAATTGAGAATTGAGAAATGAGAGGTGTCAGTCTTCCTTTCTCAATTCTCAATTCTCAATTCTCAATTCTCAACTCCGCAGCGGCGTTCGCGCTTCTCCTGGGCCACTTTCTGCCATGGGCGACGCACGCCGTTGCACCGCTCATGCGCAGCGGGCACGACCTATCCATCTCCACAAACTTCACGCCCGGCGCCGGCATCTTCCTGAACGAGTGGTTCCTGCTGCCGTTGTGGTCGGCAGCCGTCCTCTTGGCGCTGCTGAGCGGCGTTGCGCCCTGGCCGCGCCGTGCGTTCGGCGGGGCATTTGCGCTGCTGGTCGCCTCGCTTGGGTTGCCGGCCTACCCGCACATCCTGACCGCCCACGTCAACCCCGATTACCGGTTGCAATTCTTCATCACCCTGGGCGTCTTCGCACTCATCATCGCGATCCTCTTGGCCGGCTCGCTTCGACCATGGATGCGCATGGCCTGCTTCATCGCCTGCGCGATCGCCTCGGCTGTGCCGCTCATCGGTTATTTCGCGGTCAAACCGGCCGTCGAGGCGCTATATCGAAGCCCGGTCGGCGTGGGGCTGGGGTGGTGGTTCACGCTGGCCGGCGTCGTGCTGCTCCTCGCCCCCGCCGGTGCTAAAATTCTCAGACGATTTACGCCGAAACGCGCCGTCCAATCGCCCGTCGCAGCCGACGCCGGTCTACATTGACGTCATTCGCCGCAATTCGCCGAACCTGCCCTTCGTCGTTTCGGCCAAAAGGATGAGCATGGGTGACGACAGAGCGAGGATGGATCGCCGATGCTCGCGTAATTATGAAGACGATGAAGAAATTCTCCGCTCGACCTCCCCTCATCGGTCTGGTCACGATCGCGATGATACTGCTTGCGGCATGTGGCAGCCCCGCGCCGCCTCCCACGGCGTCCATTACGTCGCCGACACAGAACGCCCAATTCCAGGCCGGCGATGAGGTCAAGATCGAGGGCAAAGTGACCGGCAGCACGGTGAAACAGGTGGACGTGTTCATCAACAACGAGCGATACGCTACTGTGGATCAGGCGGTCCGGCCTAACGAATTCGAGGTGAGCGTCACCTGGATCGCGCCGGCAGAGATCACCGGCGCAAGCGTCATTCAACTCAAGGGCATCAACGACAAAGGCGAGCCAGTCATTGCCTCGGACGCGATTTTCATCACCATCCAAGCCCCACAGCCGACGGCGACGCCGACTGCCGCGCCGACGCCGATCCCGACCGTCGCGCCGAGCATCACCGAGACGCCCACCGCCGCGCCAATCACGGACACGGCTGCAATCACCGGCACCGGCGCGACGACGCCGACCACCTCCGGCGTGCTACTCAGCCCACGGGCGGAGAACGACTACGTCAACGTGCGCGAGCTGCCGGACCTGACCGCGCGGCTGCTCGGCCAGATCAACAAGGGCCAGAGCGTGCCGGTGCGCGGCAGGAACGCCGATGGCACGTGGTATCAGATCAACTTCCCTGCCGGACCGGACGGCGCCGGCTGGGTATACGCACTCGTTGCTAGCGTCACTGGCGTGACGACGACGCTGCCGGTGGTGACGCCAAGCGCTGCCATCTCGCCTGCCGCGACCGTGCCGACCAACCCGGCCGGGTTAAAGCCGCCCTTCATCAAGCTCAAGGCCGGGCAGGACTTCGCCAACGTGCGCACCGGGCCGGACACGGCCTACCAGAAGGTGGGTGAATTGAGGGCGACGGGCGTCAATGCGGCCGCCGTCAAGGGCAAGAGCGCGAATGGCCAGTGGTGGCAGATCGAGTTCGCCGGCGCGCCGGGCGGCACTGCCTGGGTCTTCCGCCAACTGGTGGACCTGACCGGCGACGACGCCGCGATTCCCGTGGCTGCCGCACCGCCACTGCCGACGGCGGCGCCGACGGCAACGCCTGCGCCATCAGCGCCGCAGCCGACGCCTACGCCGTCCATCCCGGCATCTGCCGTGCTGCCCTATAGCCAGAACGTGCGCTTCTCGCCACGGGACGACATCGGCGATGTGCCACTCGGCTACCAAGGCCAGCCCAAGACGGCAACGCTCGAATGGCAGATCAACGGCGCGACGAAGGCCGAGTTGGAGATCACCACCCGGCAAGGACCGGGCATCTTCGAGAACTGCCCGCCCGGCAACCTAGCCAGCATCACGCCCAACGACGCGGTGGGCAAGCGCATGCCGTTGCAACTGCCCAGCGGCACTTTCCAGTTCACCATTCCCGACAAAGGCTACTACTTGTTCACGATCTACGTCGTCAAGTCGGACGGCACCACGACCGACATCCCGCGCAACGTGATCGTGGACTGCTTCAAGACGCAGTGACATACGTCGCGGCTGTTCGACGCTTGTGAAGCGCCTGGTCGTCCTGATCTCGGGCTACGGCAGCAACCTGCAGGCTATCCTCGACGCCTGCCGGCGCGGGGAATTGCCGGCGCAGGTGGTGGCGGTCATCAGCAACAGAGCCGACGCCTTCGGCCTACAACGCGCGATTGACGCCGGCGTGCCGGCCATCCCGCTGCCGTTCTACAAGGACTTGCACCTCGACCGCGCCGGCTACGACGAGGTGCTGGCCGAGGTGATCGAACAATACCAGCCCGACTTGATCGTCTGCGCCGGCTGGATGCGCATCCTCAGCCCTGCTTTCGTCCGGCGCTTCGCCGGCAAGATCATCAACCTGCATCCTGCGCTACCCGGCATGTTCCCCGGTACGCGCAGTATCGAAGCCGCGTTCCAGGCCTTCCAGCGCGGCGAGATCCGGCATACCGGCGTAATGGTGCACTACGTGGACGAAGGCGTAGATACCGGGCCGGTCATCGCGACGCGCGACGTGCCCATCTA
>JANWYN010000088.1 GCA_025055235.1 Candidatus Roseilinea sp.
AACTCAGCCACCTGCACCCACATCGCGCGCAGCCGTTCGACCCGCACCAGGCCGGTGCCCGGCACCACCGCCCAAGCCAGGGGAATGGCGCGCTGGCCGTGCGCCAGCGACAGCCTGACGATCGGCAGCCGGTCGCCGAACACCATCGTCCCGTCCACGATCACACTCAGCCGCTGCTGCGGGGTGGTCGGCCGGCCCGCTGCCGACAGCACCTGCCGCAGCACCACCTGACACTCGGTCTCACTCGGCAACCGATTGGCCAACTGGCTGAGCGCAATCGACCGGCTTTCGATGATGACTGCGACCAACCATGCCAAGTTGATCACCTGCTTGATGTTGCTCACCTGTGCACCCAACATCCCGATCAGTGTTCCGCTTACTCGGTCATACAATTCGTAGCTGCTCCCGCGCCCTGGTTTAGGTTGTTTCGTCACGATCTCAATCTTCTCTCAGATGCGCGGTAGTGTCCATTTCGAAAAACCTAAGGCAATCAGGGCAAAAGGTTAGACATGCGCATCCTCCAAGTCCTCACCTACTACCGCCCCCACATCAGCGGACTGACCATCTACGTCGAGCGGCTCTCGCGCGGGTTGGCGCGCGCCGGCCATCAGGTGACGGTGCTGACGTCGCAATACGACCGCAGCCTCGCGCGCAGCGAGGTGGTAGACGGCGTTTCCATCGTGCGCGCGCCCGTGCTGGCGCGGATCAGCAAGGGCGTGATCATGCCGACCTTCGGCGTGAAGTTGCGCCAACTGCTACCACAGTTCGACCTGGTTCACCTGCACCTGCCGCAGTTCGACGGCGCCGGCATTGCCATCAACGCCCGGCTGTTCGGCAAGCCATCGCTGCTGACGATCCACGGCGATATCCGCCTGCCCGACACGCCGTTCAACCGCGTCGTCCAGCCGGTCATTGACCTGATGAACCGCATCGCGGGATACAACGTGGATCGCGTCGTCTCCTACACCGAAGACTTCGCACGGCATTCGCGCTACCTCTCGCGCTACGCGCACAAGCTGGCCGTGATCCCACCGCCGGTTGAAATCGAACTGCCGAGTCGCAGCGACATCGAGGCTTTCCGTCAAAAGTGGCACGTGTCGGACGAGCAACGGCCGCTGATCGGGATGTGCGCCCGGCTGGCGACAGAGAAGGGCGTCGAAGTGCTGGTGCGCGCGCTGGAGATCATCCGCGCGACGCGACCCGCTGTGCGCGTGATCTTCGCCGGGCCATACAAGAACGTCATCGGCGAAGAGGCGTACGCGCGCCGGCTGCAACCGCACTTCGACGCGCTGGGCGACGCGTGGACGTTCGTCGGCTCGTTGCAAGGGCGCGAGCTTTCGGCCTTCTTCGCTTCATGCGATGTGACGGTGCTGCCCAGCTTGAACTCCACCGAGTCGTTCGGCCTGGTTCAGGTTGAGTCCATGCTGTGCGGCACGCCGTCCATCTGCAGCGACCTGCCCGGCGTGCGCGTGCCGGTGCAGACCACCGGCATGGGTGAAGTGACACCGGTCGGAGATGCACCGGCGCTGGCCGAGGCGATCCTGCGTGTGTGCGACAATCGCGCTGCCTACGTCAAACCGCGCGACTTCATCCTGCAGCACTACAGCACCGAGCGCACGGTGGGCAACTACGAGTCGCTCTACAGCGCGTTGATCCGAGCGCGTGCATCGCAGCCGGAGCCGGCGTGAAGCATGCGCCGATCCAAACTTTCGATCGAACATGGAATCAACAGAGCAAACCACAGAGCCAACGGCGAACGCCGACCGCCTCGCGCTGAAATGGTTCGCGCTCGGCGCGGTCTTCGGCGGGATCGTCGCCGTGGGCGCAATGCTGGTCATCATGGCTGCGCGCACGCCCAGCGCCGCATCGCAGCAAGCAGATGCCGGCATGGCACTGTCCGACGCCAAGCCATTTTTGCCCAAGGTTGAGGTGCGCGCGCCGAACACGCAGGGCAACGCCGACGCGCACGTCACCATCGTAGAATACAGCGATTTCAACTGCGGCTTTTGCCGTCGCTTCTACACTGAGACGCTCCAGCGCATCCTCGACGAATACGTGAAGACCGGCAAAGCACGCTTCAGCTACAAGCACTATCCTTTCCTCGCACCCTCATCGGCCTGGAAAGCCGAGGCCGCCGAATGCGCCGCCGAACAAGGGCGCTTCTGGGACTATCACACATTGCTGTTCACGCAGAACATCGCCGGCGACGACGAAGCGGCCGTGAAGCAAGCACTGACGACCGCCGCCGGGGAGATCCAACTCGACGTCGCGGCATTCACCGACTGCCTGAACGCCGGCAACGCGCGCCGGCGCGTGCAGGCCGACGCCGAAGAGGGGCAACAGCTTGGCGTCTCCGGCACGCCGTCCTTCTTGATCAACGGCCGGCCGCTCGTCGGCGCGCAACCTTACGCACGGTTCAAGGCGATGATCGAGGAGGAACTCGCCAAAGCGCCGGCCACGCCGTAGCGCGAACGCGCTCCGAAACGTAGAGGATGAATCCGCGCGCAACTTATCGCCAAGCAAAGGCGGCTAGCGAGCGCGGTAGAGCGCGAACGCTGCCAGCCGGCCTTGACGGGCAAGCAATCTCCCGCGATCGGCGCCTTTCGCTTTGGCCAGCCGGATGGCCAGCGCCAACACGGCTGCATCGGCGGATGGCGCAGCCGGCCTGCGACTGCCTGCGCCGAACAAGCCCTTCAATCCGCCGGGGCGCGCGGCAGGCGCTTCGCCGGTGAAGAAACGCTCGTCCAGCCGCTCGATGGCGTCGCAGGCTGCTTGCTCGTGCGAGAGCGGTAGGTTGGCTGCGGCGATGATGAGGCCGAACCGGCTCGCGGCCGCATCCCAAGCCGGCGTGCCGAGATCGGCGCCGGCAGGGACACGCAGCGGCAAGCATTGCGTATCGCCCATCGCCACCTGGATGAACGGCAGGTGATTCTCGATTACCGGCTCCTCGTCGGGCGCGCGCATGATGGCCACGCCCATCCGGTCGAGTTCATCCAAGGCAGCCGCGGCCACGCCGATTAAGTCGAGCGGCGTGGCGTAGGCGTCGGATGGGTCACACAGCACTGCCCGTGAATCATCCGGCGCTGCAGCCGCCGGCGCGAGCAGCACCGTCAGCTCCGAAGTCAGCGGGACGCTGAGCAGCAGTTTGTAGGCGTGGCCGGCGACCGAGCCGAACTCAGGATGCGCGCCGTGCGGCACGACGACCGCGCACAATGTGCCCGGGACGCTTACCGCGGCGGCATCTTCGACGAAGGATTCCACCGATGCGCGCAGGCGGCCGGGATCGGCGAAGTAATGGCGACCGGCGTAGCGTGGCAAGCGCACCATGCTAAGGAGCGAACGGTCGCTGCATCGCCGTCGCGATGAGGGTGAGCGCGACCAAGCCGAGCGCAAACGCTGCCACCGGGAAGGCCTGCCGAGCCAGCGAATTTGTGTCCATGACGATGCCGTTCGACAGCTCCGGCCGGCGGCGCTCGGAGAGAACCGGCGCGAAGGCGCGTGCAAACGGATCCACCAGCGCATAGCGCGGGCATAGAAACCAGCCTAGGATCAGGCCGCCGATGAAACCGCCGAAGTGGCCCCAGTTGTCTATGTTGCTGCCGGGCGAGAGGCCGATGATGATATTGATCAGCAGAATGACGCCGAGGTAGATCAACTGCTGCTGGCCGAGCCGGCCGAGCATCTCACGATGCTTGTAGAAATACACCACCAGCGCCCCGAACAAGCCGAATAACGCCGTGGACGCGCCCGCCGACCGGCCTTGTGTAAGCATGTAGCTGAAGATCGCGCCGGATAGCCCGGACAACAAGTAGATGGCCAGAAAGCGCCGCCGGCCGTACAGCGACTCGATCTGCCGGCCCAGTTGAAACAGGGCGAACATGTTGAACGCCAAATGAGCGATGCCGATGTGGATGAAGTTGGCCGTGAAGAGCCGCCAGTACTCTTGCTGCGTCGCGATCAACCAGGCGTTGTTGGCGCCGAACCGGTCAAGCACGGCCGGATTCTGCGTGCCCCCCGCCAGCGTCATGACGACGAAGATGAAGATGTCCACCGCCATGAACACATAGGTCCAAAACGGCTTGGCTGTGGGGATCGGCATGTGCAGCTCGGTGAGTGAATGCGATGGACGGGAATACGCATCCATCACAAGCAAATCGGCTTGCGGCCGACGCGGCAGCGCTCGGCAGTGACGATGGCGACGATCTGATCTACAGCTTCGTCTTGCCGGCCGGCGCGGTTCACCACCACATAGTCGAATTCGTGGATGCGCTTCATCTCTTCGCGGGCTGTGGCAATGCGCAGCTTCAGCCCATCGGGACTCTCGGTCTTGCGCTCGGTCAGCCGGCGAATCAGCTCCGCCTCACTCTCCGGCGCGAGGAAGATGGTCACTGCGTTCGGTATGATCTTGCGGATCTTGGCCGCGCCCTGCACGTCTATGCGCATCATCACGTCCTTGCCACTGGCAATGGCGTCGCGCACCTGTTGCTTGGGGATACCCTTGTAATCACCATAGACCAAGCTGTGCTCCAACAACTCGTCCGCCTGCATCATGTCGGCGAAGGTGGATTTGCTGACGAAGATGTAATCCACGCCGTCCACTTCGTCTTCGCGCTTGGGCCGGGTGGTCATGGTGACGACGAAGGCAAAGTCGTAGCCGCGCTCCTTCAAGCGGCGAAGCAACGTGTCTTTGCCCACGCCGGACGGGCCGGACAACACCACCAGCATCGGTGGGCTGGGATAGTGATACAGGTCGGACGCCGGCGCCAATGACGATGTCCTGCATTCGGATTTCATGGGACGTGGCGGGATTGTAGCGTAAGGCGGCCTGCCGTTCCTGGCCGCATGTGCGGTTTTCGCTGAGTTGAAACGCGGTTTGCTATAATGTTTGGCGCAGGTGTTCCCATGAGTGCAAATTCGCGACCGCGAGAGGAAAGCTTCGGGACGCCGGCAGAGTCGGACGGTAAGGCAGCAGCGCCGATGTCGTCGGTCAAGCTGCCGCCGCCGGCCTATGATGATCCCGGGGTCAAGCAGGCGAATCGCAAAGCCATCTTCATCGGCGCAACGATCGGCATACTTGCCCTCGTTGTGCTGGTCTTGGTGGTTTACCTTCTGTTGCAGAACCCAGCACTCACGGCGAACATCCGCGACGTTGTGATCATCTTGACCGCGGTAGTGCTGATCATCATGAGCCTGGTGATCAGCGTGCTGCTCGTGATCCTGCTCTATCGCCTGCAGGAGATCATGCACTTCTTGCGCGCCGAACTGGTGCCGATCTTGACGGAGACGCAGAAGGCTGCCAAGGCCGTATACGGGACGACCATGTTTATGAGCGACAATGTCGCCAAGCCGGCGATCAAGGCTGCCGGCTTCGTCTCCAGAGTGCAACGGATGGCGCAAGCGGTCAACATGAAGGCAAAAAGCAGCGCCGGCCAGCGATGAGTGAGCTGCTGGGGGCGCTGCAACCAAGGAGAGTGCAATTTATGGCTAGCAACGATTCAGGCGCAGAAATGGGCGCTTTCTTCGCAGGGGTGCTGATCGGTGGGCTGATTGGTGCTGCTACAGCGCTGCTGCTGGCGCCACAGAGCGGTGAAGAGACGCGCAAGCAGATCAGCCGCACCAGCAACGAATTCCGCGACCGCGCCCAGGACACGCTCGAGGACGCCCGCGAACGCGCCGAGGCGACTATCGCCGACGCGCGCCGCCGGGCCGAGCGCATCATCGAGGAGGCGCGCGAGCGCGCTGAACGCATCATTCAGGAGGCGCGCACATCCGTCGAGCAAGCTACGCAAGACGCCAAGGCGGCCGCCGAGCGCGCCGCAACGTCGGGCGAAGGCTGACGACGCGTCCAAACCCTCAGCCTGTCCGCGGACGCTGGCTTCGTGCGCAACGCCGCGCTGGGTGCTGATGCTAATGGACGCTTGATTTGAGTGATGAACGTTAAGTCGAGCTGAATCGGCTCTTGGTGTGAGTGTTGAGTGACGTGCCATCTCGCGCGGCGGGATGGCACGTCAACTTTTCCCGCGCTGCCGTATAGGGAGCGCGGGTATCAAGGAGAACCATGTTCAAAGACAAATGCTTAACCGACCTACCGATGGAATCTTTAGTGACGCCTGCCGCGGGCTCTCTGGCGACCGACAAGGTCGCTATGGCACCAGCAGGCGAAGCTCCGCGCGTTGAATCCGCCGGCGTTCGACCGGCCACGCAACGCGATCTATGGTATGCGCGCGCCCGCGCCGTCATGCCGTGGGGCGTGTCATCCAACTTTCGCTACTGGGGTGACGAAGATACCCCAGTGATCGTGCGCGGCAAAGGCGCATACATCTGGGACGTGGACGGCAAGAGATATATTGACTATCGCCTCGGCTTCGGGCCGGTTATCCTCGGCCACGCCTACGACGCCGTCACGCAGGCGGTCTTCGAAGCCATGCAGGATGGCAACACATTCGCCCTCACGAACGTATACGAGATCCGCGCAGCCGAGCGCATTTGCCGAATGACCGGCGTGGACAAGGTGCGCTTCACCAACAGCGGCAGCGAGAGCACCATGCACGCGCTGCGCATTGCGCGGGCGCACACCAACCGCGAGCGATTCATCAAGTTCGAGGGGTGCTACCACGGCGCGCACGACAACGTGATGTGGAGCACGCCCAACAGCCCGGTCAGCGCAATGGGCTCGCGCCGCAGTCCGATCCCCGTGCCGACCAGCAGCGGCATCCCCGGCGATGTGCGCAAGTGGGTCATCCCGCTGCCCTTCAACGACTTCGAGATGCTGGAGCGCACGGTGCGCGATCACGGCCACGACATCGCGGCGATTCTGGTCGAGCCGATGATGGGCAACTTGGCTTCAATCATGCCTGCCAAGGGATGGCTGGAATTCATTCGAAAACTGTGTGATGACCATGGAATCGTGATGATCATGGACGAGGTGAAGACGGGCTTCCGCATCGCGCCCGGCGGTGCGCAACAATTCTTTGGCGTGCGCGCCGACCTCGTCACCTATGCCAAGGCGATGGGCAACGGCTTTCCGGTCGGTGCTATCGCCGGCAAGGAAGCATTCATGATGACCATCGAGCCGGGCGCAGTGGGCCACGGCGGCACATACTGCGGCAATGTGGTCTCGGTCGCAGCTTGCGACGCCGTGCTGCGCGTGATGGAGGAGGAGCCGGTGTTCGAGACCATCAACGCGCGCGGCCTGCGACTGATGACCAGCATCCACGAGATCCTCAACCGCTTCGGCATCCCGCACGCAGTGATGGGCGTGCCGGCAATGTTCGGCGTGATCATCGGAGACGACGAGGCCGCCGGCAAGCCGCACGACTACCGCTCCGCCGAGCGATTTGCCGATGAAGCGCTGACGGATGCAATCTTCGAAGGCCTCTACGAGCGCGGGGTCATGCCCGACCCGGACTACGGCGAACCGTGGTTCTTGTGCTACGCGCTCTCGGAAGCAGACGTAGACGAGACGCTTCAGGCATACGAGGACGCCGTGAAAGCAGCGCTGCGATAAGCAGCCGCAAAAAGGGCGGGCGCGTCGAGTCGCGCCCGCCCTTTTTCATTTACGCCGGCGGCTCGCCTCCCAGGTGAGCGACGACCGCTTCGGGCAGCAAATGGCCGACGAGCTGCCCGCCCAACTTTTCTAGCTCAGCCGCGACGATGGGGTACTCCTCGGGCCTGACCAGGGTGATCAGCGCGGATTGGCCGGCGTCCATGCATTCGCCGATGTCGCGCAGGGCGTCGTTGGGGAAGCCGACGTCGGGGGCAATGGATTCGACCATGGCCTTGGCCTCCTGCCCTGCCAGCGGCCCCGCCACCGGCCCAAGCATGCCGGCGATGTTGTAGAGCAGCCACGTCACGCCCTTGACGGCAACGCCCGCAGCGGTGCTAACCGCCTCCACGCGCCGCTCGGCGGTCTCGTGAAAGACGATCCGGCCGTCCGCGTCCTTCTTGACCACGGCGATGTTGCCGAGCTTGACCGCGTCGAGCTGCGCGTCGAGCGCCTCGATCGCCTCGCGCACGGCCTCGGCCTTCTCCGCGCCGTCGAACGTGCAGATGATGAGTTGGAGGGATGGTGGATTCGACATGGGTCACCCGTCCGTGACTATGCATTTTAAATGGCCGGTGGGCCCACGCTGCGCCCAGATCAACACGGACGTGTGCTTCCTCAAGCACAAGCGCCCATTCACGAGATTGTTCAAAAAACGTGCCTGAAGGAATTGACATTTCCATTCCAATCACTAGAATTGGTATACCATTACACCATACTACACATCCAGCTGGCAAAAGGAGGTGGTCCAAGCCGCTCAACCAGATGGAAAAGCAACTCAACTTCCAACTACCAAATTGATTCAGCGCAACCACAGGCCTTGCCGATTTGCCTTGACCACAAAAGGAGATTACACATGAGAACCGAGAAGTATCTGCGCCTTTCCTCTTTGTTTGCTCTTACCGTGCTGCTGACCGCATGCGTAGGTGTGCCTGCCGCACCCCCTGCTCAAGCGCCTGCACAACAACCAGCCGAGCAACCTGCCGCACCAGCCACCAGCGAGAAGATCAAGCTGCGCATCGCTTCGATATGGGATGCGCAAGCGATGGAGAACGTGCAGCCCGTCCTCGACGAATACATGAAGCTGAATCCGAATATAGAAATCGTCGTCGAGAATACTGCCGGCAGCGGTGCTGCTATATACCCTGACATCCTCAAAACCAACATTGCTTCTGGAAATCCACCCGACGCTTTCTTCATGTGGGGTGGTGAGATCGCTGGACCATTCATCGAGGCAGGTCAGGTGGCCGACTTAACGGCATACTACGCCAAGTATGGCTGGGACAAAAAATATAGCCCGTGGACGCTCGACCGCATCACCCGCAACGGCAAGAAATACGGTGTGCCCTGGACAGCTCGGGGCATGGGCTTTTGGTACAACAAGGAGAACTTCGCCAAATGGGGCGTAGAAGTGCCAAACACCTTCGCTGAACAGGAAGCTTTGTGCGCAAAACTAAAGGCACAAAACGTGTACTGCGTGTCCATCGGTGGTAAGTTCGGATGGCACACCATGCGCGTTCTCGACTACTTCCTAGAGCATCACTGCGGCCCAGAGAAGCATGACCAATTGAACGCGTTGCAGATACCGTGGACCGATCCCTGTGTCGTGGAGTCCTACAGAACTTTCCAGAAATGGATTGATAACGGCTGGGTCGTGCCTGACTTCCTGACGGTGGAGCCCAACGAATCGCGCTTCCCTTTCTTCAAAGGCGAAGCTGCGCTCGTGTTAGAGGGTGATTGGTATGAGGGCGTGCTGAAGAACAACGAGCAGGACAACACCAAATACGGCTTCTACATTCCGCCCACAGACCATACACCCCTGCGCTTCTCCACCTTCCCAGAACAGTTCATGATTACCAAGGACTCGAAGTATCCCGACGAGACAGCTGCTTTCCTTGATTGGTTCACCTCGGTGGAGACTGCGAAAAAGTACCCGAAGGTGTTCGCTAGCTCAGCTACGCTCGGCACCAACCCAGATTGCAGCGAATGGCCACTGACATGCGCCATGCGCGAGAAGATCCTTGCTGCACAGAGCACTTACCCGCCGACCGACCAAGCCTTTCGGAAAGAGCTGATGGACGGGTTCTTCGAGGTGCAAGATAGCATCGTTGCCAAGAAGATCACTCCTGAAGAGGGCGCAAAGCTCATGCAACAGCGCGTGGAAGAGTGGAAGGCGAAGAACAAGAAGAGCTAGTCTGTTCCAATTGAGCTGCAGGGGCGACCGAGTCGGTCGCCCCTGCTCTAGCCATATGAGCTACCGCGCGCGAACGCGAATTGTCCCCTGGCTGTTTCTTCTGCCAGCGCTAGTATGGTATTTCATCTTCCTGGTCTACCCGATGGCGTATTCGTTCGTCATCAGCCTGACCGATTGGGACGGGCTGTCGCGGACGAGCAACTGGGTGGGATTCGCCAACTACATCAACATCGTCTTCAACGATGAGGTGTCGCGGCTGGCGCTCCGGAACAACGTCATCTGGACGGTTGGCACGTTGCTCATCCCCACCATCCTTGGGCTGGTGCTGGCCGTCTTGCTCGACCAAAAGCTGTTCGGTCGCACGATGTTTCGCACGATCATCTACAGCCCGGCAGTGCTGCCGCTCGTCGCCGTCGGCTTGATTTGGGCGTGGATGTACAACCCACAGTTCGGTTTCATCAACGAAGTGCTTAAGGCGATCGGCCTGGGCCACCTGGCGCGCGGCTGGCTGTCCACGTTCGAGACGGCACTGCCTGCCACGTTCGTCACGGCCATCTGGACAGGCGTGGGGTTCTCGATGACGGTGTATCTGGCGGCGCTGCAGGGCATTCCAGCGGAACAGTACGAAGCAGCGCGCATAGACGGCGCCACCGGGCTGCGACTATTCTGGCACATCACTCTGCCCTGGCTGCGCGAGGCGCACGTCATTGTGCTGTCGCTGGCCGTCATCAGCTCGTTCAAGGTCTTCGACCTGATCTACACCATGACCTATGGCGGACCGGGCCGCTCGACGCAGGTGATGGGCACGTGGATGTACTTCAACGCGTTTCAGTATTACCACGCCGGCTACGGTTCGGCCATTGCGTGGGTAATCGCCATTATCACGCTCACCGTCGCCGTTCCATACATTCGCCATATGTCGAGGGATTGAGATGGCTGTTGCATCCCAAGTTCGCGTTAGTGAAAGCAGGCCGAAGACCTTTCAACTCCAGCGGTCGTGGCCGAAGATCATCCTATGGATCGGGTTGTTCGTCATGGCGGTGGTGTGGCTGATCCCGTTCGTCATCATCGTGCTCACGTCACTGCGCAGCATGAACGACCTGATCAGCAACGGCGTGTTCGCCATTCCCAACCGTCTGGTTCCGGAGAATTTCATCCGCGCTTGGAACATCGGCAACTTCTCGACCTATTTTCGCAACAGTCTGATCCTAATCGTGACCAAGGTGCCACTCGGCATCCTAATCGCTTCGCTGGCCGCCTATCCGCTGGCGAAGATGCGCTTCCGTTTCAACAACCTCGTGTTCATCTTTTTCCTGGTCGGCTTGGCAATCCCGATTCAGGTCACGCTCACACCTCTGCTAGTAATGATGAAGCAATTGGGCATCGCCGGCACGTTGCCTGCGGTGATCCCACCATACGTCGTGTTCGGCCTCCCATTCCAGATATTCGTCATGCGTGGCTTCTTCCGGACATTACCCAACGAATTGATCGAGGCCGCCCGTTTAGATGGCAGTTCGGAGTTTGGAGTGTTTTGGCGAATCATGCTGCCACTGTCTGTTCCAGCACTGATTACGCTCTACATTATTGACGCACTAGCAACTTGGAATGAACTTCTTATCGCCCTAGTACTCATTAGCGACACACAGTGGCTAACCGTGCCAGTCGGTCTACTAAGCTTTCAGGGACAGTTCTCCTCGCGTTACACCGAATTGATGGCTGGCGTGGTGCTTTCTGTTACACCTATTCTGATTATCTACGTCTTTCTGCAACGCTACCTTGTGTCCGGTCTCACGGCTGGTGCACTGAAGGAATGAATCCAGTCATCCTTCTATACGCTGCCCGGTAAGCACGGCTTGATTACACGAGCATCCGAAACAGTCTAATCACTTCGCATGAGCACTACTACTATTGAACGCTGGGACATCTTCGAGATCGAGCTACGAGGGCCGGCAAGCGGCAACCCGTTCGTCGGCGTTTCGCTCAGCGCGGAGTTCACGCACAAGCATCGCACGGTTGAAGCCGACGGCTTCTACGACGGTGACGGCGTCTATCGCATCCGCTTCATGCCGGATACGCTAGGCGAGTGGCGCTACATCACGCGGAGCGACGCGTCGGAACTAAACGGCCATAGTGGCAGGTTTGAATGCGTCGAGCCGTCCCGATACAACCACGGCCCGGTCTCGGTGCACGACACGTATCACTTCGCTTACGCTGATGGCACGCCATACTACTCCATCGGCACGACGTGCTATGCCTGGACGCATCAGGGCGACGTGCTGGAGGCGCAAACCTTGGCCACGCTGCGCGATGCGCCGTTCAACAAGCTGCGCATGTGCGTCTTCCCCAAGCACTACACGTTCAACACCAACGAGCCAGAGCATTACCCATTCGAGCGTAAGGCCAACGGGCAATGGGATTTCACCCGTTTCAACCCGGCGTTCTTTCGCCATTTCGAGCTGTGCGTCGGCCAACTGCGCGACCTAGGCATCGAGGCCGACCTCATCCTGTTCCATCCTTACGACCGATGGGGATTCGCCAAAATGGATCGTGAGAGCGATGAGCGTTATTTGCGCTACGTCGTTGCGCGGCTGGCCGCCTATCGCAACGTGTGGTGGTCGATGGCCAACGAATACGACCTGATGCTGCACGACAAGCCGATGGCCGCGTGGGATCGCTTCTTTCAGGTCGTGCAGGAATGCGATCCGTATCAGCATCTGCGCTCTATCCACAACTGGGTCACGCTGGACGGGTTCAGTTGGACGAACTTCTACGATCACGCCAAGCCGTGGGTGACGCATTGCAGCGTGCAAAACGCGCATCTCGAGCTGGTCAGGGTGTGGCGCGAGCAATATCGCAAGCCGGTGGTGGTGGACGAGTGCTGTTACGAAGGCAATATCCCCAATGGCTGGGGCAACATCACCGCACAGGAGATGGTGCGGCGCTTCTGGGACGGTGTGGTTCGCTGCGGCTACGTCGGCCACGGCGAAACGTATCTGCATCCTGACGACGTGCTGTGGTGGTCAAAGGGCGGCACTCTGCACGGCCAGAGTGCGCCGCGACTCGCCTTCCTGCGGCGCATCCTCGAAGAGAGTTCGACGCGCGGCCTGGAACCTATCGGCGAGATCACCAACACGCACCTGCCGAGCGCAGGCCGGCGAGGCAGGTATTACCTGACCTACTTCGGCTGGCGGCAACCCAGTCAGGTGACGTTTTACCTACCTAACGACGAGCGCCACCACGCCGACGTGATTGACACGTGGGAGATGACCGTCTCCCCGATAGAGGGTACATTCAGAGGCGAGTTCACAGTTACGCTGCCGACAAAGCCGTATATGGCGATCCGGCTGCAACGCGTGTGATTCGCAGAAGCAAGTAAGCCTGGCGATTAGAAGGTGAAGCCTCCACATCATGCAACGTGTGCAGGATGCCAACGTTCGTCACTAACGAGATGCCCGACCTTTGATCCAGTGTCATTTGGCCCAGCCGCGAGCCAAAGGATCACGGGACCTACGCGAGAATGATAGTTGGGAAAGGTTTTCAGCTGAGCATTCCAAGGTCTCTAGGATAGCTTGATGTTTCAGAAAATTGAACGCGAAGCAACGCTCTCTGAACTCGTCAGCCGGCAAATCCAGGATTTGATCGTGGAACGTCAGCTCAAGCCTAATGACCGCCTGCCCGCCGAGCGCGACCTGGCTGAGCAGTTCGGCGTCAGCCGGACGGTGGTGCGCGAGGCCGTGCGCGGGCTGGTGGCCAAGGGACTGCTGGAAGTGACGCCCGGGCGCGGCGGCACGATCGTGCGCCTGCCCACCACCGAGACGATGAGCGAGATGATGGCGCTCTTCCTGCGCGGCGACGAGCGCACGCTGGACTACGAGAACCTGATCGAGGTGCGGCGGGTGTTGGAGGTCGCCATCGCTGGCTTCGCCGCCCAGCGCCGCACACCGGAAGACCTGCAGGAGATGGCGCACATCCTCGAGGAGACGCTCAAGGTCGGCGACGACCGCGACCGCTATGTGAAATGGGATCTGGCGTTCCACCAAGCGCTCGCCCGCGCCACGCACAACCGGCTGTTCCCGCTGCTGCTCGAGTCGGTGAACGAGTTGATGATCGAGGTGCGGCAACTCGCCTTTCGCACGCTGGGCGCGCCGGCGCGCTCCTATCGCTACCACAAAGCCATCTTCGACCAGGTGCAAGCCGGCGACGCCGAAGGGGCGCGCGAAGCGATGCGCGACCACCTGATCGAGGCGGAAGACACGCTGCGCAGGGCGCTGGCGATGCAAGATGAGAAGCCAAAATTGCGTCGCGCTGCAAAGCCGATGCAAGCAAAAGGCGCGCGCACGCCCCAGTGACATCATGGCTCACCTGAAATTTGCCACCTTCGGCGCCGGATTTTGGGCGCAGTTTCAACTGGCCGGCTGGTACGAGGTCGGCGGCGTAGAGTGCGTTGCTATCTACAACCGCACCCGGTCGAAGGCCGAGAAGCTGGCGCAACGCTTCGGCGTGCCGCGCGTCTACGACGACGCGGAGGCACTGCTGGACGCCGAGCAGCTCGACTTCGTGGACATCATCACCGACGTGGACACGCACGCCAAGTTCACCCTGATGGCAGCGCAGCGCCGCATTCCGGTGATCTGCCAAAAGCCGATGGCCCCTTCCCTCGCCGTCGCGGAAGAGATGGTGCGAGCATGTCGCGAGGCCGGCGTGCCCTTCTTCATCCACGAGAATTGGCGCTGGCAAACGCCGATCCGCGCGTTGAAAGCTGCTTTGGACGAAGGGCACATCGGCCGGCCATTCCGCGCGCGCATTGACATGATCTCCGGCTTCCCGGTGTTCAAGAACCAGCCGTTCCTGGCCGAGTTGGAGCAGTTCATCATCACCGACCTGGGCAGCCACACGCTCGACGTGGCGCGCTTCCTGTTCGGCGAGGCGCATAGCATCTACTGCCAGACCCGCCGCGTTCACCCCAACATCAAAGGCGAGGACGTAGCGACGATCGTCATGGCAATGGGCGAGGCAAACACCATCGTCGCCGTGAACATGGCCTACGCCGAGAACTACCTGGAGCACGACCGCTTCCCGGAGACTTACTTCTTTATCGAGGGTGAACGCGGTTCGATCGAACTCGGGCCGGATTTCTGGCTGCGCGTGACGACGGCAGACGGCACACACGCGCGTCGCATCCCGCCGCCGCGTTACGCCTGGGCCGATCCGGCATATGACGTCGTGCACAGCAGCATCGTGCCGTGCAACGCTGATCTACTGCGCGCGCTGCGCGGCGAAGGCGCTGCAGAGACCACCGGCGAGGATAACTTGAAGACGGTGCGGCTGGTGTTCGCATCATACGACTCGGCAGCGGATAACCGCGCGATTCAACTCGCCTAGGCAGGGTGCACACTATCGCGCTGACAAAGCATGGACAGTCGAATCCTGTTTGGCAGTGATCAGCCTCTGACGGAGCGCATTCCGCTGCGCGCCGGGCCGCTGACGATGATCTACGAGAACGGCGACCTGCGCTACATCCGGTATGGCGAGCGCGAGGTCGTGCGGCGCATCTACGCCGCCGCGCGCGACCGCGCCTGGGGCACCGCGCCGAACGTCCTCAGCAACGTCCAGATGGACGTGCGTGAAGATGCGTTCGAGATTCGTTACACGTGCGAGAACCGGCTGAACGACATTGACTTCGTCTGGGAGGGTCACCTCGCCGGTGATGCGAGTGGGACGATCACGTTCACCTTCGATGGCGTCGCGCGCCGCGACTTCCTGCGCAACCGGCTGGGCCTGTGTGTGCTGCACCCAACGCGCCTGGCCGGCATGCGAGCACGCATCGAAAAGGTGGACGGGACGATCGCCGAGGCAACCTTCCCGCGCCGCATCGCGCCGCAGCACGTGGTGGACGGCATTATCAAACCGGTCGCGCCGTTCGACGAGATGCGCGCCCTGAGCTACGAGATCGCGCCGGGCGCGTGGCTACACATCGCGTTCGAGGGCGAGGTCTTCGAGATGGAAGACCAGCGCAACTGGACCGATGGCTCGTATAAGACCTACTGCACGCCGCTGCGCTTGCCTTTCCCCGTCGAGGTGAAAGCGGGCGAGCGGGTGAGGCAGCAGATCACGCTGCGCGTGAATTCAGAATTGAGAATTAAGAATGAAGAAAAGGAGAGACAGAGGTCAGGAGTCGGCGCGGTCACTTTCTCAATTCTCAATTCTCAATTTTCAATTCCAAAGGTGGGCATGTGCGTCTCCGCCGATGGCAAAACGCTCACGGCGAGGCAGGCCGAACGGTTGCGCACGCTGAAGCCGGCGCACCTGCGCATAGATCTGCCGCTGTGGGCACACGACTGGCCGGCCAGGCTGAAGCGCGCAGCGAAGCAGGCCAAGGCGATCGGCGCAGCGCTGGAGATCGGCCTGTTCGTTTCGGATGCCGCAGAGAAGGAGTTGACAGCTTTTGTAGAGACGCGCCATAGCGCGTCTCCGCCCGTCAACCGTTATCTCGTCTTCCATCGCAGCGAGAACCGCACCGGCGAACGCTGGCTGGCGCTGGCGCGGCGCTGCCTGGGCGAACGCGCGGTCATCTACGGCGGCACCAACAAGTTCTTCACCGAGCTGAACGCCAACCGGCCAAGCCGCGCGATGCTGGCGCTGGTAGATGGCCTGTGCTACTCGTTCAACCCACAGGTGCACGCGTTCGACAACGCTTCGCTGGCCGAATCGCCCGAAGCGCAAGGGGAGACGATCCGCACCTACAAGACCTTCGCCAAAGGCACGCCGCTCGCCATCACGCCGATCACGCTCAAGCCGCGCTGGACGTTGGGCGACCCCGGGCCCGAGCCGGACGACCGACGCGGCGAGTTCGATCCCCGGCAGATGTCGCTGTTCGGCGCGGGCTGGACAGTCGCCAGCTTGAAGCACATCGTGCAGGCCGATGGCGCCGGCAGCATCACGATCTACGAGACGACCGGAAAGCGCGGCGTGATGGACGGGCGCATCGTCTTCCCGATGTACCACGTCTTCGCCGACATCGCCGAGTTCGGTGGGCGCGTCGTCGCATCCAGATCGAGCGATCCACTGGCGGTGGAGGGCTTGGCGTTGCGCAAAGGCAAGCGCTTGCGCGTCCTGCTGACCAACCTGACCGACCGGCCACAGACGGTGATGCTGCGCGGCATTGGATCG
Source organism: Candidatus Roseilinea sp. (assembly GCA_025055235.1). Taxonomy (GTDB): domain Bacteria; phylum Chloroflexota; class Anaerolineae; order J036; family Brachytrichaceae; genus JAAFGM01. The sequence goes on from JANWYN010000088.1 coordinate 16,908, forward strand.
AAGGCGAAAGTGAAGATGCTCGACGCGAGCAACGCCGAGGCAGCGATGAAGCGCCCGGAGGCCTGGCGCGCTGGAGCAAGCACGCCGCTGGGCAATCGGACGATCACACTGCCGCCCTGTGCCATCGCGAGGATTGACGCATGAGTAGCAACGGTACTGCGTTTTGCGTCTTACATTTTGCGTCTTGCGTCAATGTGCACACCGACGAAATACGCGATACGAAATACGCCTTACACAAGGTTTGCATCGAGCCATGGCAGACACAGTTTTGATCATCGGCGGATCCGGCTTCATCGGGACGCATCTGACCAAGCAACTCGTCGAGCGCGGCGACCGCGTGATCAACTATGACATGCGCCCATGGGGGCTGCAGCTCGAGTGGCTGATCGCGCCCTATAAGGGCAGCGTCGCCTTCGAACAAGGCGGCATCGAAAGTTGGCCGCAGTTGATGGCCGCGATCAAAAAGCACAAGCCGAACAAGATCGCCCACCTCGCCGCGCCGATTGACCTGTTGAGCCTGAACCGCAACCCGAAGATGGCGTTCGACGTGATGGTGGTGGGCACGATCAACGTGCTGGAAGCCTGCCGGCTCTCGGACATCGAACGGTTGGTGTTCTTTAGCTCGATCGGCGTACTGCCGGCGATCCAGTATCAACCCATAGACGCGAACCATCCGGTGCTGATGGCGGACCAAGGGCCGGGCAGCGGCGCGTACGGCGCGGCGAAAGTAGCCGGCGAGGCGTTCTGCTGGACGTATCACGGCAGCTATGGGCTGGATTTCGTCATCATCCGGCCCTCGGCAGCGTATGGCTTCTACACTACCAACCCCACCATCTTCATCAACACGATGGTGGATGCAGCCGTGCGCGGCGAGCCGGTGCATTTCACCAGCGGTCGCGAGTTCCCGCGCGACTACACCCACGTGCACGACATCGCCGGCATCGCCGCCGCAGCGCTCAACGTGCCGCCTGACCGGCTCAAACATCGCGTGTTCTACGCCGCGACCGGCCAGAAGCTGGTGACGGCCGGCCAGGTCGCGGACATCATCAGGGAGTTCATCCCCACAGCGCAGATCGAGATAGACAGCGGATTGTCCGAGCAGGACAAGCTCGGCATCAAATACCGCGGTGTGCACGACATGAAACCTGTGGAAGAGCAATTGGGCTATCGGGTCAAGTTCAGCGACATCCGCGAAGGGATCAAGGAATACATCGAGACGACGCAGCGGTATTACGCAAGCACGAGATGACCGACTCCCCACTCCCGACTCAGTACTTGGCTGGTCAAAGTGGGGAGTAGGGAGTCGGGAGTGAGCAGAGACTAAGGAGCACACATGAAGATTGCGGTATTAGGCGGTGCGGGTGCAATGGGCGCCGTGTTCGGCGGACGGCTGGCCCACGCCGGCTACGACGTGACGCTGGTGGACGTGAACGCAGCTGCAATCGCTCATATCAACGCGCATGGCCTGATCGTCGAAGACAAGGCCGGCGACCGAATCCTTGCCAAGCCGCACGCGACAACCGACCCGGCCAGCGCGGGTGTGCAGGACTACGTGCTGGTGTTCACTAAGTGCTATCACACCGAGGATGCGGTGAAGGCGGCGCTGCCGATGATCGGCCCGCACACATCGGTCGTGTCGCTGCAAAACGGTTGGGGCAACGCGCCGAAGATTCAGGCCATCGCCGGCGAGGACAGAGTGTTTTGCGGCGTCACCTACAACAGCGGCGCGCTCAAAGGCGTGGGCCACGCGCTGCAGGGCGGCGCAGGCATGACGTACGTCGGCGAGCTGAGCGGCGGCACAAGCGCGCGCGTGCACACCTTCGCCGAGGCGCTCGGCAAGGCAGGCTTCGAAGTAAGCGAATCGGACAACGTGGTACGGGAGATCTGGGCAAAGCTGGCGCTGAACGCCTGCACGTTGCCGACAGCAGCCATCTTCACCTGGGAGGCGCGCAAGCTGATCGAACACCAGGGCATGAAAGACCTAATGGCTGCGCTGCTTGGGGAGACCGTCGCAGTAGCGCACGCGCAAGGTATCCCGATGGACTACGACGAGCGCTGGGCTGCAATTATCAGGTTGCTGGAGCGCATCGCGCCGACCCTCAAAGGCTCGATGCCGACCGACATCGAGCACAAGCGCCGCACCGAGATTGACGTGATCAACGGCGCGATCGTCGAGGCCGGCCGGCGGCTCGGCATCCCCACGCCCTACAACAACACCATGGTGTGGTTGATCAAGTCGTTGGAGGAGACGTTTGGAATTGAGAATTGAGAATGGAGATTAGAGATTGGAGATTGGAGATTGGTCATCTGACTTCTGACATCTGAACACTGAGGAGGTGATGCACTGCGAAGGATGTGCGATGCGACTCGATGAAAACATGCCCGGCTCGAGGTGCTGCCTCGCAAGCCGGCTGCCGAGTGACGACGAACGCTCATTTGCGCAAGCTGATGCAGGTTGTCGAATTCACTGCCTGCGTGAGAAGCAATGCCCAAATTTCGTACTCAGCCTACACAGAGGAGAAGTGATATGAACGCCCCGAAGCGTATATTTGCCCTTTCGATCGCGAGTGCGATCATCGCGACAGCGTGCGCCGTGCCGCCCGCTGCTCCGCCGCCGGCTGCCGAGGCAACCCGCCCCGCGGATCCGGTCGGCAAAATCGAAGGCCAGGCCGAACAAGTGGCCGCTGCGGCCGTGATGACTGCCATGCCGCCCAAGCCGGGGGGCTCTGCAGCGCGTGCGATTGAGCTGGCCAAGAAGTACGCCGGCGTGACGCTCAACGTGACCTGGGAGGCCGGCCTGCAGTCCCAAGATCCGCTGTTGTTCAGCGCGCCGGAGTTCGAACGGCTGACTGGCGTGAAGATCAACGTGATCGAGACGCCGTTCACCGAGCTGTTCTCCAAAGCGGTGGCCGATCATCAAGCCGGCGGCGGCGCCTACGACGTGCTCAACTTCGCGCCCACCTGGCTGGCAGACCTCGCCGATGGCGGCGTGCTTGAACCACTCGACGCCTACATCGAACAGCACATGGACAAGAACGACCTGAGCGATCTGCACTCCACCTACGCCAAGTATCAACAGTGGAAGGGCAAAACATTTGGCCTGTGGGACGACGGCGACGTCTTCGTGATGTACTATCGCCGCGATTGGTTCGAGGACGCCAAGAACAAGGAGGACTTCAAGGCCAAATACAACCGTGACCTCGCCCCGCCCAAGACCTGGCAGGAGTGGGACGAGGTATGCAGCTTCTTCACCGAACGAGGCAAAGCGAACAACGAATACGGCTGTGCCATCCAACGCACGGCCGGCAACACCTACCTGTGGTTCTATGAACAGTTCCGCAGCAACGGCGGCCGCTTCTTCGATGCCGACATGAAGGCAGCCATCAACAGCGACATCGGTGTGAAGACGCTGACCGACATGGTGAACGCCAACAAACACATGCCGCCAGGCATCGAGAAGTGGGGGTTTGTGGAAGTGTTGCAGGCTTGGATGGATGGCAAGCTGGGTATGATCATCACCTGGCCACCGATCGGGCGCTGGAGCGAAGGCTACGGCCTGGAGAGCAAACAACTGGAGTGGGTGCCCAAGACCAAAGTCGCCGGCAAAGTGGGCTACGCTGTGTCGCCGGGAGGCCATTCCGAACTGGCGGTCGGCTTCATGCTCGGCGTCTCGTCGAACAGCAAGAACAAAGAAGCCGCCTATGCGTTCATCCAGTGGCTAACCAGCCCGGAGATCAGCGGCCAGCGCGTGAAGATCCCGTTCGCGCTGCGCGACCCATATCGCATGAGCCACTTCAACGATCCGGAGTACGCCAAGCTGTGGCCAAACGCCGCGGAGTATCTCAAAGTGCTCCAGGAAGGCGCCGCCACCGGCCTGGCCGACTTGGGTATCCCCGGCGCGCGCGAATACGAGGAAGCGCTGGACCGCGCGATCACCGCGGCCTACGCCGGCACCGACCCGAAGGCGGCGCTGGATAAAGCCGCCGAGGAGTGGAACGCCATCACCGAGCGCATCGGCGTCGAAAGCCAGAAAGCAGCCTACGAAGACTGGCAAAAGCGATTGGGCGCGAACGCGTATCCGTAATTCACCGTTGCAGGTTGCAGGTTATCAGGTTCGCGACGCAGCGAGGGTTCCCTGAAACCTGCAACCTGCAACCTGCAACCTGTAACCTGTAACCGACCGACTATGACTCTCCGGCCCCACGCCCGAAAGGGGCGACACAGCGGCAAGTATGCACTCGTCGCGCCGGCGACGATGATGATCCTGTGCATTGCCCTGTTCCCGCTGCTCTACTCGGTCGTCGTCAGCTTCCAGAACATTGACGTGCGCACGCCGGTCGGCACGTTCGTCGGCCTCAAGAATTACTTCGATGTGTTGCGCGACGCGCGCTTTTGGAACGCGCTGGGCAACACCGCGCTGATCATGACCGTGTGCGTGACCGCCGAGTTGGTGCTGGGCTTCATCTTGGCCCAGACGTTGATAGGGCCTCTGCCGGGCAAGCGCTTCATCACGCCCCTCTTGATCCTGCCGGTCGTCATCGCGCCGTTGATCGTCGGCTACACCTGGCGCATGCTGTGGGATACCCAGTACGGCCCGATCAGCCAAGTGCTGGGTTGGATCGCCGGCCGGCCGGTCGAGATCGTCTGGCTGGCCAATCCGGCCACAGTATGGCCGGCGATCTTCATCACCGAGATCTGGCAATGGACGCCGTTCATGTTCTTAGTGCTGCTGGCCGGCCTGGCCGCGATCAACCCGGAATACCGCGAAGCAGCGGAGATAGACGGCGCGTCGAGCTGGCAGGTATTGCGCTTCGTCACGTTGCCGCTGGTGTGGCCGGTGATGGCGGTGGCGATCCTCTTTCGGGCGCTGGACGCCTTCAAGGTGTTCGACATCGTCTTTGCGCTGACGAACGGTGGCCCGGGCACGATGACCGAGACGGTCTCGCTCTACGCCTACTCGGTGGGCTTTCGCAACTTCCGCATCAGCTACATGGCCGCGCTGACGTTGATCCTCATCGCCATCGTGTCGGTTGCCATCACCGTGTTGTGGCGGCGCATGTCGGCGAACCAGGAGCGCATGGCATGACGACGCGCGCTGTCGAATCCATCGCACCGGCTGCCACGCGTCCTCGCCGCGGACGACACAAGGCGCGCGCCTATGCTTGGCGCTACGCCCTGATCGCGGCAGCGCTGATCTTCTTCAGCTTCCCGGCGTTCTGGATTACTACGATCGCTTTCAAAAGCTCCAGCGAATACTTCCGCAACCCGCCGGTGTGGATTCCGGCCAACCCGAACATCGCGCAAAACCTGGAGAAAGTGATCCGCACCGGCGGGCTGACTGCGATCGGCAACAGCCTGATCGTGACGGTCAGCGCGACGGCGATCGCCCTCGTCGTCGGCACGCTGGCCGCCTACAGCCTGGCGCGCTTCAACACCGGCGGCAACAACTTCGCGTTCTGGATCCTTTCGCAGCGCTTTTTGCCGCCGGTGTCGGTGGTGTTTCCGGTCTTCCTGCTCTTCCGCGTGCTGCGCTGGGTGGACACCTTCCACGGGCTGATCATCCTCTACGCCACCTTCAGCTTGCCGTTCGTCGTCTGGATGATGCGCTCGTACATCCGCGAGGTGCCGGTCGAGGTCGAAGAGAGCGCGCAGGTGGACGGCGCATCGCGCCTGCGCACGATCGTCTCGATCACGCTGCCGCTGGCATCCCCAGGCCTGATCGCCACGGGCATCTTCACCTTCATCTTTAACTGGAATGAATTCCTGTTTGCGCTGGTGCTCTCGCGCACGAACGTGATCACCTATCCGGTCAAACTCACGTCCTACTTCGGCCCGGAGTCGGCTTTCTGGGGCGAAGCGGCGACCGTGTCGCTCATCGCCACGCTGCCGGTCGTGATCGCCACGTTGCTGATGCAGCGCTACCTGGCGACCGGCCTGACGCTGGGGGCGGTGAAGTGAGCGCGTCTTCCGTCCTGCGTCTTGCGTCTTGCGTCCTGCGTCCTGCGTCTGCGTTTACGGTTTACGTTTCACGTTTCGCGCTTTACGATTAGCTACATCAATGCAAGCTCAAAAATGCAAACTCAAAATGTAAAACGTGAAACGTGAAGGATCATGACGACCGACGAACTCTTTTCACTGAAGGACAAAGTGGCCCTGATCACCGGCGGCAGCGGCGACATCGGCATGGCCATCGCTATGGCGTATGCGCAGGCCGGCGCGCACATCGCCCTCAACGGCAGGCACGCCGATAAACTCGAAGCGCGGCGCGCAGCGTTCGCGGGATTGCCCGTGCGCGTCGAGATCTTCCCCGCCGATGTGAGCGAGGTGGCAACGGCGCGCAAGCTGGCGCACGATGTGATCGCAGCGTTCGGCCGGGTGGATATCCTGGTGAACTGCGCCGGCATCAACTACCGCAAACCGATCCTGGAATTCACCGAGGCCGAATACGAGGAGATCATGGCCGTGCACGTGCGCGCGGCGTTTTTCCTCAGCCAGGCCATCGCGCCGTTCATGATCGCGCAGGGCGGCGGCAAGATCATCCACATCGGCTCGGCGACCATCCGCACCGGCCTGGCCGACGTGTCGGTGTACGGCATCGCCAAGGCCGGCCTGGACGCGCTCACCCGTTCGATGGCGGTGGAATGGGCCGAGCACAACATCCAGGTCAACTGCCTGGCGCCGGGCTTTCTGATGACCGAGCTTACCCGCGAGGGACTGTGGGGCCACGAGCGCCGCAGCAAGTGGCTGCTGGATCGCATTCCCATGCGACGGCCCGGCTTGCCCGAGGAGATGGCCGGCGTGGCGCTGCTGCTGGCTTCGCGCGCATCGAGCTACCTGACCGGCCAGACGATCTACGTGGACGGCGGGTTCTTCGCAGGGAGCAAGTGGTGACGGGGTGACAAGGGGACGGGGAGACAGGAAGACAGGGAGACAAGGGGACAGGGAGACAGGGAGATCGAGAGGAAGGCACGCGTGTTCCCCGTGTCCCCGTGTCCCCATGTCCCGTTGTCTCAAACGAGAGGTAATTCCAACAATGAGACTAACACTCATGGGCGCGGGCGGCAAAATGGGCTGCCGCATCGCCGATAACCTGATGAAACGCGACGACTTCGACGTGCGCTACGTCGAGGTCAGCCCAGCCGGAATCGAACGTCTCGCGCAGCGCGGCCTATCGCCGACGCCGCAAGCCGAGGCGCTCGCACATGCGGAGGCGGTCATCCTCGCCGTGCCGGATGCGCTGCTCGGCAAGATCACACACGACATCGTGCCTTCGCTCGCGCCAGGCACGCTGGTCATCACCCTCGACCCGGCTGCGGCCTACGCCGGCGCGCTGGCCATCCGTGACGACCTCGACTATTTCATCACGCATCCGTGCCATCCGCCATTGTTCAACGACGAAGTGGACGAGGCGGCGCGCACGGACTGGTTCGGTGGCGTGAAGGCCAAGCAACACATCGTGTGTGCGCTTCACCACGGGTGCGAAGAAGCCTACGCGACCGGCGAATACATCGCGCGCGCCATCTACGCGCCGGTGATGAACGCCTATCGCGTCACCACCGAGCAGATGGCGCTGCTGGAGCCGGCCCTCGTCGAGACGACCGCCGGCACGTGCATCGCCGTGATGAAGGAGGCCTACGACGCCGTCGTCGCGATGGGCGTGCCGGCCGAAGCAGCCTATGAGTTCTTGAGCGGCCATGTGCGCACCCTCTTCGCCAGCATCTTCGGCGTGAGCGGCTTCCCGCTCAGCGACGGCGCGAATTACGCCATCGCCCAGGCCAAGCGCGCCATGCTTCAGCCGGACTGGAAGGCAAAGGTGTTGAGCATCGAGCGCGTCAGGCGCAGCGTCGCCGAGATCGCGCACACGGTGAGCGAGACATGAAACTCGGCATCGGCTCGTATACCTACGGGTGGGGCGTGGGCGTCGCAGGCTTTCCCCCGCCCCACCCGCTCGACTGGCGCACGCTGCTGCAGCGTGCGGCGGATTTCGGCGTGCGCGTGGTGCAGATCGCCAACAACATGCCGCTGCACGAAATAGACCTAGATGAATTGACGGACGAGGCGAGGCGACTGGGCATCGTGCTGGAGGCCGGCACGCGCGGCATCGGTCGCGATCACCTGCAGCAGTACGCCCGCATCGCGCAACGCATCGGTTCGCCGATCCTGCGCTGCGTGATTGATACGCCCGATCATCAGCCGGACTACCAGGAGATCATCACGACGCTGAAGGCGGTGCTGCCGGAGTTCGAACGCTGCGGCGTGACGCTGGCCATCGAGAACCATGACCGCTTCCACGCCAAGACGCTCGCCAACCTGATGCATGTGATGCGCGGCGCGCCGATCGGCATTTGCCTGGACGTAGCGAACTCGCTCGGCTGCGAAGAGCCGATGACGCACGTCGCCGAGGTGCTTGGCCCCTACACGGTGAACCTGCACATCAAGGAGTATGTGATCAAGCGCCTGCCCAGCCACCACGGGTTCGTCATTCACGGCGCGCCGTTCGGCCAGGGCAGGTGCGACCTCGACTGGCTGCTGCCGAAGCTGAAGGAGCTGGCCGGCCGCGACTTCAACGCCATCCTCGAACAATGGGTGCCGCAGCAAGCGACGATCGAAGAGACGGTTGCGCTGGAGGAGCGCTGGGCCGACGAGAGCGTGGCGTATCTGCGCGCACGCTACTTTCCCGATTAGCAGCGCATCGCCGCGCCCCTGAACTGTATGGACGAAGTCACGACCACCGCACCGGCCAAGGCGATCCTGTTCGGCGAGCACGCCGTCAACCGCGGGCAAGCCGCAATCGCCGCCAGCGTCGGGTTGCGCATGCGCTGCACCGTGCGGCGCGGCGGCTATCTGTATCACCTGCAGACGGCCGGCCATGCGCGAACTTTCACGCGCGACGAAGTGATCGGCCTGGGCGAGCAGGTGGACGGCTGGCGTGCAGCAGCGCACTACGAGGCCATTCGCGAACTGGCCGCGCACGATTACTTCGCGCCGGCGAAGTACATCATCGCACACGCCCTGCGCAGCATCCCGGCGCTCGAAGATGGATTGGACATCGCCTTCGAGAGCGCAATCCCAAAATCCGGCGGGTTGGGCTCGGGCGGCGCAGCCAACGCAGCGCTGGCGCTGGCGCTCGCGGCATTTGCCCCTGACTTCGACGCGACCGATCCCGCGCAGCGCCGGACGATCGGCGAATGGGCGTACGCCGGCGACGTGATCGCCCATGGCGGCATCGCCTCGGCGCTGGATACGCAGACATCGCTGCTCGGCGGCGTCGTTCGCTATACCCGCGAGGCGTGGGGCGAACGCATCTCGGTCGCGCCCGGCCTCCAACTCGTGATCGGCGACACCGGCGTGCGCGCGCAGACCAGCGAAGTGAACGCGCGCGTGCGCGCGTGGCTGGCGGCCGATGCAACGCGCATGCGCTACTTCGAGATGATCGGGGCGTTGAGCGACATGGCGCAGGGAGGATTAGAGATTGGGGATTGGAGATTACTGGGCAGGCTGATGAACATGAATCAGCTCGCGCTGGAGAAGATCGGCGTGAGCTGCCCGGAGTTGGAGCGCTTGATTGACGCTGCGATCGGCGCCGGCGCGCTGGGCGCGAAGTTGAGCGGCAGTGGCGGCGGCGGCATCATGATCGCGCTGGTCACCGATGAGACGCGCGAGGCCGTGGCAGTTGCCTTGCGCAATGCAGGTGCGCATGCCGTGTACGCGCCCGAAGTCGCCGTGCCCGGCGCGCAGGTTGAGGGGAGGGGGTAGTTTGGTAATTGGTAATTGGTAATTGGTGGTTGGTGGTTGGTTATTTGGGATTGGAGATTAGAGATTGGAGATTGGAGATTGACACGAAATAGCGAGGGCGGACACAAGACGCAGGACGCAAGACGCAAGACGCAAGACGCAGGACGCAGGACGAAAGATGAAAGATGAAAGATCCACATACAGGCTGATTGACCTGACGCACACCCTGATCCCCGGCGAGGAGCAATACACCGTCGAGATCAAACAGCGCGGGGCGCTGCGCACGACCCCGACCGGCGACATCATGCACGACGTGTATATGTGGTCGCACAGCGGCACGCACGTCGAGGTGGCGCGCCATTTCTAC
>JANWYN010000108.1 GCA_025055235.1 Candidatus Roseilinea sp.
AGCATTGCTAGACGCACTGTGCCATGCTTTTTGTCGCATCCGAGCTTCCCAAGCCTTGCTGCGTGCTTGCATCGATGCCTCGGACTTGCCTTGGCATTGGTAGACTTGTATAGCGTTCCTTTCTTTATTCAAAGTTCAGTAACAGGATGGACAGGATTGATGGGATTGACAGGATTGATCCCGGCATAGTGGTGACGGACGTGGGTTCGCCGCTCGTCGTTTCCGCGCAAGCGGGAGTCCGGCAGCGCCACTGAGAAGCTTGCTCGCACAGGTGCGACTGATTGCCGTAGCCGATCGCGTTCACTTGAAACGGTTGCGATTGCCCCACAATCCGCCGGTATACGATCCGATGTCTATGATGAAGCCGAGGATGACGAGCGCCCACGGCAATATGCCTTGCAGGCCGCCCGGTTGCCAGACCAGCACGTAGAACAGCGAGGTGAAGGGGAGGAAGATCATGCCCAGCAGCGGCAGCAGGAATTCGCCCTCGAAGGCGCGCGACACTCGGTCGGTGAAGAGCCACGTGGTGATGAAAGCAGCGCGCGGCCCGATCAGGAGCAAGATGGCAAGGATGCAGCACATTGCATAGATTGTATTGGCCGAATCGCACTACAGTTGAAACACGCTCCAGCGGCAGTGCTCAGTCATGAAACTGATCCGGCTTGAGCGGATTAGGGCGACCGAGCAAGGCGAAGGCGCGGTCCTGCGCTTGCCACATGCGCTGCCGCCGCGCCGGCGTGTGATGGTCATAGCCGAGCAGGTGCAACACGCCGTGGATCACCAGCAGCGCGAGTTCGTCCTCGACCGAATGACCATAGCGCTCGGCCTGCGCCATGCAGCGTTCCATCGAGATGGCGATGTCGCCCAGGTAGTCCGGGGCGCCGTCGTTGCGTCGCGGCTTGCCGTCTCGATAGCCTTCGCTGCCGAACGACAGCACGTCGGTTGGCGCGTCGGTAGCGCGGTATTGCCGATTGAGCGCGCGCAACTCGGCGTCGTCGGTGAGGCGGATCGTCAGCTCGACGCGCGCCGGCAGGTCGCGGCCCTGCGCCAGCGCTGCGAGCGCCGCGCGTCGCACCAGCGATGTTCGACCACGCGCACGATACGCCGCGCGGATGTATGGGTGAATGTCGGCTTCACACGCCGGCTTTGGCTTCGTCGAGCGAGCGCCTGCGCGCGGTGAAGTCACGGCGTGGCCAGTTCCTGGTCGGGGTGGGGCGGGAGTGGCTTGGCAACTGCTCGCGGCTCGCCAGAGCTGGCTGCCTTCACTTGCGCCGGATACTTCATGCGCGGGTGATATATGCCGCGCAGCGTCTCCAGGAACGACTGGCGCACTACCTCCATCTCGCGTAGGGTCAGGTCGCTGTCGTCGAGCTGATGATCGGCCAAACGATCGGCGAACAGCCGGCGCAATACCTCATCCATTTCCTCGACCGATGTGCAGCGGTTGGCGCGCACAGCAGCCTCGCTGCCGTCGGCTAGCATCAGCAGCGCTGTTTCCTTGCTCTGCGGGCGTGGCCCCGGATAGCGGAACGGCTGCGCGTCCACTTCGCCGCCACTCTCCTCGCAGGCGCGCGCATACTGGTAGTGCGTCTTCGTCGTGCCGTGGTGTTCGGCGATGAACGCGCGCACGCGCGACGGCAGCCGGTATTTGGCGGCCAACTTCAGCCCATCCGTGACATGGTTCCGCAGAATAGTCGAGCTGGTTAACGGATCGAGCTGCTCATGCGGGTTGATGCCCTCGAGCTGGTTCTCGATGAAGAAATGCGGGTTGGCGAGCTTGCCGATGTCGTGGAAGTACGAACCGACGCGCGTGAGCAGCGGGTCGGCGCCGATGCGCTCGGCAGCGTTCTCTGCCAAGTTCGTCACCATCAGCGTGTGGTGATAGGTGCCCGGTGCTTGCGTCACCATCCGCTGCAACAACGGGTGCGAGAGGCGTGAGAGCTCAATCAGTTGCACCACGGTCGTCACGTCGAAGACGGCGCCGCTGATGTAGAGGATGGCCAGCGCCAACCCAGCCGACAACACGCCGCTGGCCAAGCTGGCGATCAGATAAACAACCAGCAACGGCACGTCGTTCGGCTGGGCCGTAGGTAAGTTGAAGGCGAGCACGATCAAACATTGCGCGATGCCGGCCAACACGCCGGCGCGCAGGAAGTTGCTCAGTCGCTCGGCCCGACCAAGCGTCAAGCACGCGGTAATGCCGCCGGCGGTGATGCATGCGGCGAACTCCAGTTGCTTATCCATGCCCAGACCGACCAACGCGCCCATCAGCAAGGCGCTGATCACGCCGGGTAGCAAGCCGGACCAGCTCGTGATCGCGATGGCGACGGCAGCCAGCGGTGCCAGGTAGGGCAGCACGCCGTGCCCGGGCAACAACCAGCGCGCCAGCACCAGCACCGTCACGAACAGCGCCGCGCTCAATGCCGTTTGCCGGATCGGGCGCTTGAAGATGTTCTCGCGGGCGCGCAGCATGCCCATGCCGAGCGCCGTCACCGCCAGCGTGCTCAGGATGAGCGCACTGACGACGTGCGTCCAGGATAGCGCCGGGCGACGCAGGTTGAAGCGCTCCAACGCTTCGATCTCGTTCGGGCCGATCACCTGCCCGCTGCGAATGATGATCTGGTTCGCTTCGTATTTGCGCTCGACCGGCTTGACGTTCTCGCGCGCGGCGCGGCGCGCGGCTTCGGTGGCTGCCGAGTCGTAGTTGGTGTTCGGCACGATCAGCGCGCTCACCAGTTGGTTGACGATGTCGGCTTCCTCGGCGCGCAGGCTGAAGCTGATCAGTTGCGGCACGATTGCGCGGGTTTCATCCAGATTGCCTGGATGGATCGAGCGACGTAGCACGGTATCCAGCACGGCCAGCGTCTGGGCCGAGACGCGGCTCCATTGGCTGTCTTCGAGTGCCAGAATGTTGCGCGCAGTGGATTCGCGGATGACCAGCTCGTCTAAGTTGGTCAGCTTGCGAATGCGCTCATCAGGGCTGGCGCTCTGGTCGCTGCGGATCTGCTGGATGTAGTCGAGCGCTTCGTAAGCCAGCGACATTTGCCGGCGCGACGTCTGCGCATCGGGCGGGGTGAAGATCGGCGCAACGCTGGCTTCGGCCAGGTCGCGCTGGCGATTGGTCTCCACGTCGCTGACGTAGACCAGCCGGTGCGGCGCGCGGATGTCGAAGACGGCGACCTCGCCCAAGTTGTAGACCATGCCGGCGCCGATGACGTGGCGCAGCAACTGCGCAGTGGTGATGCCGACGAACGTCGCAACGGCGATCGCGCTTAGGATGGCGATCTTCTGCCGGTGCGTTTGTTTGAGTTGCTGGCGAGCGCCGGAAGTCGCGTCTAGGTTCATGAACATCCTGCGGCGGCGTCCGATGGCATGCCTCGGCCGCGTCCAAATGGTGCGCGACGCACCGATGGATCGAAGCGCATCGCGGCGGTCGTTGCGCGTCGGCGGTTCACCCCAACAGTTCGCGCACGACTTCGTTTACCAGTTTGCCGTCGGCGATGTCTTTGACCTTGGGCTGCAGTGCTTTCATGACCTGGCCGTGTTGCTTCGGCGAGGTGGCATTGAGTTCTTTGATGGTTTGTTTGGCCAGTTCCACGATTTCTTCCCTGGACAACTGTTTGGGAAGGAATTCCTTGAGCACATCCAGTTCAGCTTGTTGTTGCGCGACCAGGTCTTCGCGCCCGGCGTTTTGCGCTTCGAGCAGCGATTCTTCGTGCTGCTTGATCTCCCGTCGCACAAGTGCCAGCACGTCGCTGTCGCTCAGCACGCCGCCGCGGCCGTCGGTGCGCGCTTCGACCTCGGCGTTCTTGATGTGCGCGACGAGCAGGCGCAGCACCGTCTTGCGCGCCTCGTCGCCGCCGCGCATCGCCGCTTTCAGCTCATCCTGGATTCGCTGTTTGAGTACCGCTTCCATGCGTCGTTTCAATCGCACCCGGTCGAGAACCGCATCCTGCTTCAGCCTTAACGGTTTTCTCAGCCCGGCCTGCATATTGTACAGGCTGTAGCGCGATAGCCCGCTGAGGGCAAAATGCCCGGCGACTAAAGTCGCAGCAAGGCCGGCCATGTGCTACCTTTTGCCATCCGCCGCGCACATCGGCGCGATGCCCTTGCTAGAAAATGCGCCCGCCATAAACACTGCGGGCGGGCATCGTGCCCGCCCGTGTCATCGCAAGGGAGATTTCGTCAATAAGCTATTCCGGCTGTGCGAACTTCATGCTCTGCCGCCGGCTCTTGCGCAACTTCGCTGCGCGCTTGCGCTTGTTGATCACGCTAGGCTTCTCGAAATAGCGCCGATTGCGCACCTCGACGAGGATGCGGTTGCCTTGCACGATCTTGTTGAAGCGCCGGAGCGCCGACTCGAACGTCTCGTCTTCTTCTACCACTACGCGAGCCACTCAATCACCTTCTTTTATCGCTTGAATTTCCTTACTAGGGTTCGTAAGCCGCGCGAAATTATACGGATTTGAAATACGCTGTCAACGCTCATGCGCCTGCCGCGCCTGCAGCCGGTCAGAGACGCCGTGTTGCTGCAGTTCGGTGTCGCCGAGATACTGAACCTACAGGCGATCCATGAAGCTGCCCGCGCACGCCCTCCGGCAGGCTCACGGATCCGCGCAGTTGTCCATCCTCTATCCGAAAGTCCACGACGATCTCGCCGCGCGGATGTACCAGTCGCCCGGCGGCGTGCGTCAGCCGGCCCAGCTGCGGCCGGATCTCAACCGTGCTGAAGCCGAACGACGCCGGCCGGATGCCCAGGATGGTCGCGAAGTAGTGGAACAACGGATGTGAGCCCCAGCCGTGGCAATCGCTGCGCGAGGGCTCCGGCTGCTCGATCGGCGTCCGCAGCCCATTCGCCTTCAAGTCGAACCAGAGTTGCAGCCTGTCCAGGATCGCATCAACGCGGCCTAACTCGCGCAGTGCCTCGAACAAGTAGAAGCTGAAATAGATCGTGCAGCGCTCAAGGCCGGGATCGTTGAGCAGGCCATGTGCGATGCGCCGGCGTTGTTGCGCGCTGATCAGCCTGCTCAGCACGGCCATGCACTGCGTGTGCTCCGAGAAGCGGTCGCGCGCCGGCGTGTCGGCCATCAGCCCGCGCGATTCGTCCCAGAACGCAGCGCCGGCGGCTTTTGCGATCTGCTTCGCCTGACGGCGCCAGCGCGCTGCCAGCGCCTGCTCGCCGAGCATTGCCTCCAGCTCGGCAGCCTGCGTGAGCACGTAAGCATAGTGCCAGTTGAGCAGGCCGCTCACGCCGGTTACGCCGTCGGGCGGCGCACCGGCATCCTCGCGCCACGCCGGCACCCAATCCATGAAGTTCCAGCCCTCAGGCGCGCGCAACAAGCCGTCGTCACCCAGCCACCGCGCGTAACCCTCGAGCACAGCGCGCACGCCGGGCATCAAGCTGCGCACGAATGCCACGTCGCCGCGCCATAGCGCGAAGTCATGCACCATCAGCACCCACCAAAGCGAGAACGGCGGGATGATCTGCAGCAGGCTGCATGGATAGCGCGACTGCGTCAGGCTGCTGGGCAAGCGCGAAACGTCGAACATGCACAGCGCCTTGCGCGGCAGCCGGTCGTCGCGGCTCATGACGTAGGTGCACAACGCCTCCAGCCGCGTGTCGCCGAGATACATGATCTCCTCCCAATGCGGGCCGTCGAAATACGTCTCGTTGGCCGTGCACTGGATGCCGCGCACGAGGATGGGTATGATCTCGTTTAGCCGGGCGTCGCTCGCTTCGAATGCGCTCTCCATCGCCAGTGGGTAGCGCATCTCGCGGAAGACCAGTGAAGTGATCGTGAGCGGCTCCTCGAACGTTTGGATGACGACTTCGACGTAGCGACCGGCCGACCACCACAGCGGCGCGAAGTCGCGCTGCGTCCCACCATCGGTAACGTATTGGTCGCCGTTGCCGAGCACGAACTTGCCCTCGATTTCGTCACGGTTGCCCTTGTCACCCAGCCAGTGATTCGTCCCGCGATTGAGCGCTTCGGCCCAGCGGATGCGGATGATCGCGCCGGCGCCGCCGCTGACGGTGCACTCCGCATAGGCCAGGTAGTAGTCTTGCAGATCAATCAGGATGCGCCGGATCGTGTGCGGCGGAATGACGACTTCGCCTTCGCCGTGCAGCAGGCGCTGCCATGCAGTAGCGGCCTCGGCATTGTGGTCGGCCCGGCGGATCGGGATGTCGCGCGTCTCGAGCGAAGGGACGTTCGATACGAAGCGGACGACGCCGGTGCGGTGCACCTCGTCCGTCATCGGCGGCAGCATTGCCGGTGCGAGGATGTGCTGCGGGGGCAGCTCCCAGTCAAGCCGTCGCGCCATTGCCCGGCGCAGTGGCCGCGCCGGCAGCCATCCCTCACCTTCGCCGTGTTCGACGCCCCACGGATAGGCGCGACCGTCGAGATAGGTGTTGCCGCCCTTCCATGGGATGCGCTCGAATTGGCCGAACGTGTAACCGTTGAGCAGCTTACATTCCCATGCGCCCAGGCCGGTGCTCAGTGCGTTTTGCCATTCGCCCTCGGCGGCCAGCAGGAAGCCGGGCGTCACGCTCATCTGCGCTTGCGGCGCGTGCTCGCCCCAGTGCCAAACGCGCGCGACGATGACATGCTCGCCGGGATCGAGTGCCAGGTCATACGATTCGTAGAACCAGAGATCCGGCGCGCCACGCTCCGGACCTTGCCCGATGCGCCGGCCATCCAGATACAACCGGTAACGCTGGTCGGCGCTGACGTAGATACGGATCGTCGCGGCGCGATCAAGCGTGAACCGCTTGCGAAAGGCAGCGACGAACGGCGGCCGTGCGTCTGGATGCGTGATCCACGAGGCCGGCCACAGGCCGCGCTCGCGCCAAGGCTTGCCGGCGTTGAGCGGCAGGAAGGGATCGCCGGTGATGAAGATGCGTTGCGTGGTCGAGTTGTCAAGTTGACAAGTTGTCAGGTTGTCAAGTTGTTGGGTCATCAGGTCGTTTGGATCGCTCAGGTCGTCGTTGGGGTGTTGGGAGTGCATTCGCGTAGTTGGGTCAGGGCCAATCTACCGGCAGCGGGGCCGGGCGCTCGCATGTGCTGTGCAGCTCCACATGCCGGCCTGCGCGCGCGCTGTCGTGGAAGGCATGCATCAGGTCGAGCACGTGATATGCCAGTTCGGCGCCGGCGCGGTGCGGCCGGCCTTCGTGAATCGCTGCTGCCATGTCGGCCACGCCCAGCCCGCGGCTGTTCTCCACCCACTTGTGCCGGATGCATACTTCGTGCCAATCTTTTTTGTCGCCCTTGCGCTTCAGCCGCACCGGCCCGCCGAAGCCGTTCGGGTCGGGGCATTGCAGCGTGCCTTCTGTGCCGTAGATGGTCAGGCCGATGTCGTAACCCTCTGCCACGTCGAACGTGGTGGTGATATTGGCGATTGTGCCGTCGCCGAATTCGATCAAACCGCTGACCAGCGTTGGCACCTCGACGATGATCTTCTGGCCGTAGAGCGGCTGGCTGGTGATGGTGCGTTCGGGATGGGTGATTCGCGTCATTCCCGACACCCGCCTCGCCGGCCCCAGCAACATGACCAGCGCGGTCAGGTAATACGGCCCCATGTCGAACATCGGCCCGCCGCCGGGTTTGAAGAAGAACTCCGGGTTAGGATGCCAGCTCTCCATGCCACACGAGAGCATGCGGGCGAAGGCGACGACCGGCCGGCCGATTGCGCCGTCGTCGAGCAGCTTGCGGCAGGTCTGCAAGCCGCCGCCGAGGAAGGTGTCCGGCGCGCCACCGACCCGCAGCCCTTTGGATTTGGCCAGGGCGAGCATCCGCTGCGCGTCCTCGCGCGTCGTGGCCAGCGGCTTCTCGTTGTAGACGTGCTTGCCGGCTTCGAGCGCGCGCAGTGCAACCGGTGCGTGCGCCGCCGGCACGGTCAAGTTGACGACGATGGCAATCTCAGGATCGGCCAGCAATTCATCTACGGTGGCTGCCTGTTTGCCGTACTTCTCTGCTTGTGCCCGTGCGCGGTCCATGTCAATATCCGCTACTTTAGTGATGCGGATGTTCTTGAACTTGCGATCGGATTCCAGGTAGGTCGAGCTGATGTTGCCGGCGCCGATGATGCCGATGAGGGTGGGTTGTGTGGTCATGATCGGGAATGATATCCGAGGCGGGCGGGTATGGGGGTAGCCTGACGGCATCGCCGTCGGTATGGTCACCCGGTGTAAAGTAGGCGCATGGCACATCGCAGGCTATCGCAGGATGAACGGCGCGCGGCGTTGCGCCGCATGGCAGCCGAGGGCGTGGATGTGTTGGTGATCGGCGGCGGCATCACCGGCGCAGGTGTCGCGCTGGAGGCCATCGCGCGCGGCTATCGCATCGGCCTGGTGGAGAAGGCCGACTTCGCCAGCGGCACCAGCAGCAAGAGCACCAAGCTGGTGCACGGCGGCATTCGCTACTTGCCTCAGTTCGACTTTGCGCTGGTGCACGAGGCGCTGGTCGAGCGCGGCCGGCTGGTGCGCAACGCGCCGCACCTGGTGAGGCCGCTTGGCTTCGTGCTGCCCCTCTATGCTGAGAACAAGCGCCCGCTGGGCACGCCGATCGTCCCACCCGGCGGCGTGGGCATGAGCCTGCTGTTGCGCGCCGGCTTGATGCTCTACGACGTGATGTCGGGTCGCTTGGCCATCGAGGGCCACAAGCACATCGGTGCGCAGAGAACACTTGAACTCGCGCCGGCGCTGAAGGCCGAGGGACTGAAAGATGGCTTCATCTATTACGACGGCCAGACCGACGACACGCGCCTGACGCTCACCGTCCTGCGCACGGCTGCCAAGCGCGGCGCGCTGCTGGCCAACTATGCCGAGGTGATCGGGTTCAGCATGGACCGGATACCAGGCTTCTCAAAGAAGCCTGGTGTTTCTCTCTCCGGAGAGGCAAGATCAGACCGCTCCACAATCTCTGCTGCCCGTGTGCGCGATGTGCTCACCGGCGAAGAATTTGTCATTCCGGCCAGAGCGATCATCAACGCGGCGGGCGCTTTTGCCGGACGGGTGGAAGCCATGGCCGGCGAGTCACGCATCGCGATCAAGCCGGCTAAAGGCGTGCACCTCACACTCCCGCGCGATGCACTGCCCACGACCGAATACGCCGTCGTGCTGCCGGAGACGCCCGACGGCCGGCTGCTCTTCATCGTCCCGTGGAACACGCGCGTGACGCTCGGCACGACCGACACGAAGGGCGGCGACCTTGACCGGCCGGTCGCGACCGACGAGGATATTGACTATTTGATCAACACCGCCAATGCTTACCTGCGCACCAAGCTCACCCGTGACAATGTCATCAGCGCGTGGGCCGGCTATCGTCCGCTCATCAGCCCGGCCAACTCCGACGGCGCGGCGACGTCCAAGCTCTCGCGCACCCACGTCGTCGTGGATGGGCCGGGTGGCATGATCACCATCACCGGCGGCAAGCTCACCACCTATCGCCGCATGGCGCAGGATGCGCTCGACCATCTCGCCAGGCGGGAGGGCGAGCCGATTGTGCACCCGACCGAGGACATGCCGCTCGACGGCGCGGAGGGCTATCGAGCGTGCGGCGCGGCGCTGGCCGAGGCCGCAGACCGCTTCGGCTGGGATGCCGGCGTCGTCGCCCGGTTGAGCCAATACGGCAGCGAGGCCGGCGCCATCCTCGAACTGTGTGCCGGTGATCCCGCGCTCGCCGAACGCATCGTGTCCGACCTGCCCTACATCATGGCCGAGGTCGTCTATGCCTGCCGCTGTGAGATGGCAATGACGCTCGACGATGTGCTGGCGCGCCGGTTGCACCTGAATTTCGAGGATTGGTCGCGCGGCGTCGAGCCAGCGCCGGCCGTAGCCCAGGTCATGGCGCGCGAGCTGGGATGGACGCAGCGCGAGGTTGAGGCGCAGGTAGCGCAATATCGCGAGCAGGTGGCCACGGGGATATGACGCGCGTGCCCTCGCCGTTGTCAAACCGTCAAGTTCGCTCGCACAAATTGACAGCCCCTGTGCGCATTTCTATCATCTTCGAAGGTCATTTCTAGCTCAGCGCCAACCAGCAATCACCCAATTACCAATTACTGATTACCAATCACCAATCATCAGTCATCAATCATCCATCAATCATCAATCATGAACACAGTCAAAGTCGGCGTATTCGGCATTGGCCTGGCGGCGTATTGGCCGCAATTCGAGGGCCTGAAGGAACGGCTGGAGGGCTACCAGCGCGAGGTCGAAGCGCGCTTGGCGGGCTTCGGCGCACAGGTGGTCTCGGCCGGACTGGTGGACACTGCGCCGGCCGCGCTGGCTGCAGGCGACCTTTTCACGCGCGAGAACGTGGACCTGATCGTGTGCTACGTCGGCACCTACGCCACGTCGTCACAGGTGCTCCCTGCAGTGCAGCGCGTCGGCCGGCCGGTGCTGGTGTTGAATTTGCAGCCGGTCGCCGCGCTGGACTACGACAAGGCAGACACTGCGGAGTGGCTGGCCAATTGCTGCGCGTGCTGTGTGCCGGAGATCTCTAATGCCTTTGCCCGCAGCCGCATCGCCTTCAACGTGGTGTCCGGCCAGCTTCGCAATGACGACCGCGCGTGGGGCATCATCGCCGATTGGATCGCTGCCGCAGCTGCTGTGCGCGCGCTCAACCGTAGCCGCATCGGCTTCCTCGGCCACACCTACCCTGGCATGCTCGACATGTATTCCGACTTCACCATGGTGCAGGCCCAGACCGGCGCGCACATCGAAGTGCTGGAGATGGACGACCTGCAGGTGCGCGTGGAGGCGGTGACCGACGCGCAGGTCGAGGCCAAGAAGCGCGAGATCCTCGACGTGTTCGAGATTGCCGAGCCGGGCAGCGACCGCATCACCAAGCCGGTCACGCCGGAAGCGCTGGACTGGTCGGCGCGCGTGGCGTGCGGGTTGGACGCGCTGGTGCGCGACTTCGACTTGCAGGGGCTGACGTATTACTACCGCGGCCTGAACGGTAACGAGTTCGAGCAACTGGGCGCCACGCTGATCGTCGGCAATTCGCTGCTGACTGCGCGCGGCGTGCCGTGCAGCGGCGAAGGCGACTTGAAGACGTGCATCTCTATGTTCATCATGGATCGCCTGCACGCCGGCGGCAGCTACACCGAGTTCTATGCGATGGACTTCGTCGAGCAGTTCATCCTGATGGGCCATGACGGCCCGGCGCACATCGCCATCGGCGACCAGAAGCCCAAGCTGCGCGGGCTAGGCTTGTTCCACGGCAAGCGCGGCTACGGGCTGTCGGTGCAGTTCCAGGTGAAGACTGGCCCGATCACCATTCTGGGCACCACGCAGACCGCCGATGGCCGGCTGAAGTTCCTCGCTGCCGAAGGCGAATCGCTGCCCGGCAAGACGTTGCAGATCGGCAACACCAACTCGCGCCTGCGCTTCGCGCTGTCGCCGGCGGAGTTCATGGACGCGTGGTGCATGCACGGCCCCACCCACCACGTTGCGCTCGGCGTCGGCCACCAGCT
>JANWYN010000134.1 GCA_025055235.1 Candidatus Roseilinea sp.
AATCATCAGCGCAATCACACCCGCGGTGTTGTGAATCTGCTTGGCCATTCGACTGCACACGATGTCGTGACTCTACTTCAGCATTAGACTGCACACGATGTCGTGAGTACTCCAGCGCACACGATGTCGTGACTATTGAGAGGTAATTGGTAATTGCATGGCAACCTATCAAATTCTTTACTGGCATGACATTCCGGCGCAGGTGCGGGCGAAGGGCGAAGGCCGCGAGCGCGTGAGTGTGCCGTTGCCGCCGCGCTTCCAAGAAGCAATAGACAACGCGGCAATGGCAGCCGGGCTGATCGGATCGGATGAATACACCGCTGCATTTCGCTGGAGCGATCCGCAGGAACGCGAAGGCGACGCCCAAAGCGTGGCCGCTGCCGTCGCCGCTGAATTGGATGCACAATTCCCACAGATTGACTGGCGAGCGACGGTCGCGAAGATCAGGCAGTAGTGTTGGTGGTGTCAGTAGTGTCAATAGTGTCGGGAGTGTCGGTCAATGGTGTCAGAGGTGTCGGTCAGCAGTGTCGGGAGTGTCAATGGTGTCGTTGGTGTCGGTAGTGGCAGGGTGTCGTATAGCGCCTTCGCCGCGATACTACCGACACCAGCGACACCACCGACACCTCTGATACCAACGACACTAACGACACCACCAACACCACCGGAGGATAAACCATGAAGTTCCTCGGAATGGATACCTCACAGTGGGTCAGCTTGATGCCCAACGGGCTGGGCCACGTCAAGCCAAACCACTACTGGGAGATGGTGCGCGCGGCCTGGCAGAACCGGGACAATCTGCCGCTGGCGTGGCGCATCCTCAACGATGGCGTGTGTGATGGTTGCGCCTTGGGCACGACAGGCCTGCGCGACTTCACGATTGACGGCGTCCACTTATGCACTGTGCGGCTGAATTTGCTGCGGCTGAACACCATGCCGCCGATGGACGTAGGCGCGTTGGCGGACGTCGAGCGGCTGCGCAGCATGGACGGCAAGGCGCTGCGCGCGCTGGGCCGCTTGCCCTATCCGATGATCCGCCGGCGTGGCGAGCCGGGCTTCACGCGCATCTCCTGGGATCAGGCGCTCGACGAGATCGCCGGCCGCATTCGCGAGACCGACCCACGCCGGATCGGCTTCTACTTGACCTCGCGCGGCATCACCAATGAGGTGTATTACGTGGCGCAGAAGGTCGCCCGCTTCCTCGGCACGAACAACGTGGACAACGCCGCGCGCGTCTGCCATTCGCCGAGCACCGTCGCGATGAAGCAAGTGCTGGGTGTCGCGGCTTCGACTTGTTCATACAAAGACTGGATCGGCGCCGATCTCTTGATCTTCATCGGCAGCGACACGCCGAACAACCAGCCCGTCACGACCAAATATCTCTACCACGCCAAGAAGCACGGCTCGAAGATCGTGGTGATCAACCCCTACCGCGAGCCGGGGCTGGAGCGCTACTGGGTGCCCAGCGTGTTCGAGAGCGCGCTCTTCGGCACGCGGCTGGCCGATGAATTCTTCCAAATTCACACTGGCGGCGACTTGGCCTTCTTGAACGGTGTGCTCAAACATCTGATCGAGAGGGACTGGCTTGACCGCGCGTTCATCGCAGCGCATACCGATTGTTTCGGCTCGGTCGAAATGGAGTTGGCAGAGCAGCCCTGGGAGATGCTGGAGCGCTATAGCGGTGCTTCGCGCGAGGAGATGCTGCGTTTCGCCGAGATGTTGGCCCAAGCTAAGAGCGCCGTGTTCGTGTGGAGCATGGGGATCACGCAACACGAAAACGGTGTGGAGAACGTGAAAGCCATCCTCAACCTGGCGCTGGCGCGCGGTTTCATCGGTCGCGAGCATTGCGGCGTGATGCCGATTCGTGGCCACAGCGGCGTGCAGGGCGGCGGCGAGATGGGCTGCGCGGCGTGGAACTTCCCCGGCGGCGAGCCGATCAACGAGGTGAACGCGCAGCGCTTCAGCGCGCTTTGGGGCTTCGATGTGCCGGCATGGAAGGGCATGGCGTGCATAGATATGCTCGAGGCTGCGCATGCCGGCAAATTGGAAGTGTTCTACGTCGTCGGCGGCAACTTCCTCGACACGCTGCCGGATCCGCACTTCGTGCGCCAGGCGCTGGCGCGGCCGGCGCTGCGCGTGCATCAGGACATCGTCGTCACTTCGCAGATGCTGGTTGACCCGGCTGACACGGTGATTCTGCTGCCGGCTGCGACGCGCTACGAACAACGCGACGGCGGCACCGAGACCAGCACCGAGCGGCAGGTGATCTTCTCGCCAAAGATCACCGACCCGCCGGCGGAGGCGCGCAGCGAGTGGGAGATCCTCATGCAGCTCGCCGAGCGCACTTATCCAGGACGCAGACACCTCATTCACTTCGAGAGTGGCCAGGCTATCCGCGACGAAATCGCCCGCGCCGTGCCGTTCTACGATGGCATTCAGCACCTGAAGAAGAAGGGCGATCATGTGCAGTGGGGTGGACGATTGCTGTGCGTCGGCGGTGACTTCCCGACGCCCACGCGCCGCGCGAGCTTCACAGTGCTCACGCCGCCGGAGCATACGCTGCCCGAAGGTGCGTTCATCCTCAAGACCCGGCGCGGCAAGCAGTTCAACAGCCTGATCCACATGGATCGCGATCCCTTGAACGGCGCGCGGCGCGACGACATGCTGATGAACCCTGACGACGCACGAGCATTGGGTCTGGCCGAGAGCGATTGGGTGATGGTGCGGTCGAGCGTCGGTGAGATGCGCGTGCGCGTGAAGTTCGCGCCGATCAAGCCGCGCAACGTGCAGGTGCATTGGCCGGAGGGCAATGCCCTGCTCGCGCCGCACTGCACCGATCCCGCCGCCGGCGTGCCGGTCTATAAGGCGGTCGTGACGATTCAGAAACTTGGCGGTTGATTAGAGATTGGAGAAGAGATTAGAGATTGATCCCATCGCAAATTACCATTTACCAATTACCGATCACCAATCCCTAATCCCCAATCTCCGATCTCTAATCTCCACAAATCCATGCTCACCCAGCCCAACCTCCGCCGGCTCTACGTGCACAAAGTGCGCGGTGGCTACGCCGTGCGCGAGCGCGATGTCCTGGTCGTCGAAGAGCCGCTCGAAATCCGTGTGGCTGCAGATGAGGGCGTGCATCAAGTCGCCGTCATCATGCGCACGCCGGGGGAAGATTTCGAGCTGGCAGCCGGCTTTTTGTTCGGCGAGGGCCTGCTGCACACCTGGGAGCAAATCAGCGAGATCCGCTACTGCTGCGACGACGTCCCTGCGCTTGTGGCGCATGCTGACGGCACAGGCGACACTGCGGAGCAGATGAGTGGAGTGGCGCGATACAACATCGTTACCGTGCATCTGCGTCCCGGCGTGGTGTTCGACGCCGCGCGCATTCGGCGCAACTTCTACACCACCTCGTCATGCGGCGTATGCGGCAAGGCCTCGCTGGAAGCGCTGGAGCTTCGAGGGTGCACGCCTCTGCCGCACGATGCGTTCCGAGTCAAAGCCGAGGTGATCGGCTGCTTAGATGCAGCACTGCGCAGCCGGCAGTCGCTCTTCGCCAAGACCGGTGGGCTGCATGCTGCCGCGCTGTTCGACGGCGAAGGCCGCCTGCTTGCGCTGCACGAGGACGTTGGCCGGCATAGCGCCCTCGATAAGCTCATCGGCAAACGCTTCCTCGACCACCAATTGCCGATCTCCTGTCATCTCGTGATGGTCTCGGGCCGCGCCAGCTTTGAGATCATGCAAAAAGCGCTGATGGCGCGCGTGCCGGTAGTCGTGGCCGTGGGTGCGCCATCGTCGCTGGCGGTCGAGCTGGCACAGGCGTTCAACATGACCTTGATCGGCTTCTTGCGCGGCGCGTGTTTCAATGTCTACACCGGCGAGTGGCGGATTGCACATTTCGGCTCGCGTTGATTTGACATTCTGCGTTCCTCCGCCATACTGGTCTATACCTCTATACCTATTCCATAAAAGGAGGAACAGTCGTGAGCAAGACCTCTCTCGTCCGTTCGTCCGCCATCAGCCGGCGGCGCTTTCTCAAGCTTGCCGGCCTGGGCGGTGGCGTTGCGTTGATCGGCGCATGTGCTGCGCCGGCTGCTCCGGCTCCGGCGCCTGCGGGCGAAGCTACTCCGGCACCGGAGAGCGCCCCAGCCGCCGGTGCAGAGCCCATCGTCTTCTGGACGCCCGGCGGTTCGGCGGTGTATTGCCAGAACTTCAACCTCATCTCCAAGGCCTTCGCCGAGGAATACCCGGGATTGACCGTGGCTGACGTGCAGTGTGGGGCAGGCGATCAGAACTTCCTCGAGGTGTTGTTGGCGCGGATTGCAGCCGGCAACCCACCCGATACCACGATCATCTGGGATTCGCCGGTGTCGCTGGCAGTGCGCGGTGCGCTGGAGCCGCTGGACGACCTGATGCAGGCGTCGAAGTACTCGCAAGCCGACGCCTGGCCGCCCGGCGTGCTCGCCAGTTGCCAGTGGCAGGGCAAGACCTACGGCTTGCCCACCGCCGCCGGCACCTACGCCGTGTACTACAACGAAGCGCTCTTTGAGTCCAAGGGCATCTCGTCCAAGCGTGAGGACTTTCCCAAGACGTGGGACGAGCTGCGCCGGCTGTCGAAAGAGTTCACGGTGTGGGAGGGCGATACGCTCAAGTCGGTTGGT
Organism: Candidatus Roseilinea sp.; assembly: GCA_025055235.1. GTDB lineage: Bacteria > Chloroflexota > Anaerolineae > J036 > Brachytrichaceae > JAAFGM01. The sequence continues at coordinate 4,659 of JANWYN010000134.1, forward strand.
TATCCATTGACTATGGTCGGCACGGTGGAGCTGAATATCTTCTCCGCGCTGAACGGCAGCCAGTTCTACGATCCTGCCAACAACAAGTTCACTATAAACTCGGAGCAGAATATCGAGATGATGGAGTACTTCCTCGACTGGTTGAACGAGGAGTACAAAGGCGACATCAATGCCGTGAACAACTCGGCAAACTGGGGCTTCTATCCCGACAGCAATGGCCGCCCGCCAGAGTTCCAAAATGGCAACGTGGCCATGCTGTCCGATGGCTTCTGGGTCGCCGGCGACATGTATGGCTCGGAAGTGAAGCCCGAGGCGGAGCGGTGGAACGTGGCGCAATATCCCGTCGGACCCAGCGGCAGCGGCACGAAGTCCGGCTACTGGCCGAACTGGATGGTCATCCCCAAGGGCGCCAAGCGCCGTGAAGACGCCTTCAAGTACATGGACTACATGTCAGCGATTGGGATCATCACCTGGTTCGAGGCCATACCCGATATGCCGACCAACAAGAACGTGGACATCAGCAAGCTCCTGCCGAAGAAGGTCGCCGAGATGCGCGGCGAGGAATTCGCGCGGGACGTGTTGATGTTCTTCTACAAGCAGCTCGACGTTGCGACGCCGATGTGGACGTCGCCGGTGCAGAACTTCGCCAACGACCAGATCACGCGCATGCTGGAGCGGGTCTACACCAAGCAGGCGACGCCGAAAGAGGCGTTGACCGAGGCACAGCAAGCGTGCCAGGCCGAACTCGAGAAAGTGATGAAGATGTAAGGGCTGCAGTGGGGGGTGTGCTGTTCCACGGCAGCGCACCTCCTCCTGATGAGGTGCCGATGGCCAAGATCGCTTTGCCACGACCAAAGGGATCCGGGTCGAGCAAGCTGCGCCGCCATGAGGCGATCGCCGGATTCGCTTTCGTGCTGCCGTGGGTGATCAGCCTGCTGGTGTTCACGGCCTACCCGGTGCTGGCGTCGTTCTACTACTCGTTCACCCAGTACTCCATCGTCCAGGCGCCGAAGTGGATCGGGCTGGATAACTACGTCACGATGTTCACTGCCGATCCGGCCTTCAAAGTGTCGGTCTACAACAGCGCCTACTACGCCTTCCTGTCGGTGCCGCTGGGGCTACTCTCGTCGCTCGGCTTGGCGCTGTTGCTGAACATGCGGGTGAGGTTCATCGGCGGCTATCGCACGCTGTTTTACCTGGCTTCGCTCACGCCACCAGTGGCCGGCACGATCATCTTCATCATCATGTTCCAGCCGCGCGGCGGGCTGATCAACGGCATCCTGGCCTTATTCGGCATCCAGGGGCCGGCCTGGTTCACCGACCCGAACTGGTCGAAGCCCGGCCTGATCCTGCTCAGTCTATGGGGTGTAGGTGCCGGCTCGCTGATCTTCCTGGCCGGCCTGAAGGACATCCCGGCCGAGTTGCTGGAGGCCGCCTCGATTGACGGCGCCAACGCCTGGCAGCGCTTCTGGCGCGTCACCATCCCGCTGCTCTCGCCGGTGATCCTCTACAACCTGGTCACCGGCGTGATCGCCTCGTTCCAGGTGTTCACCAGCGCGATGGTAATCGGCGGGACGACTGGCCGGCCGCAGGAATCGTTGTTGATGTACTTCATACACTTGTATCGCAATGCCTTCCGCTACTTCAACATGGGTTACGCCTCGGCGCTGGCGGTGGTGCTGTTCATCGCCGTGCTGCTCATCACGCTGCTGATCTTCCGCAGCGCCACGCGCTGGGTGTTTTACGAGGGTGAGCTGAAGAGCTAGCCGAGAGGAAGATGATGGATCAAGCGGCTCAACCGATCGCGCCGTCGCGCGCGGCTCAGGCAGTCGCTGCGACGCGCGCGGCCAGGCGCAGCAGGCACCGGCTCATCAAGAACATCGTCGCGCATGCGGTGCTCATCACCTTCTCCATCGCGTTCATGGTGCCGTTCTACTGGATGATCGTGTCGTCGCTAAAGACCAACCAGCAGATCTTCACTAACCCCATCCAGTGGTTGCCCGATCCGCCGCGTTGGGAAAACTACCCGAACGCGCTGACCTATCCGAACTTCCCGTTTCTGCGCTTCTTGGCCAACAGCGTGTTCTACTCGGTCAGCGTGACGATCGGCACGGTCATCTCGTGCGCGGCGGTGGGCTATGGCTTCGCGCGGCTGCGCTTCCCGTTCCGCGACGTGCTCTTCTACATCACGGTCGCCACGCTGATGATCCCGTTCATCGTCACGTTCATCCCAACCTACATCCTGTTCAAGAACTTCGGCTTGATCGGCAACTACACGCCCTTGATCCTGCCGGCCTTCCTGGGCAACGCGTTCTTCATCTTCATGATGCGCCAGTTCTTCCTGGGGTTGCCGAACGAATTGGCCGACGCGGCGCGCGTGGACGGCGCCGGCCACTTCCGCACTTTCTGGCAGGTGATGCTGCCGCTGGTGAAGCCGGCGTTGATGGTGGTGGCGGTGTTCACCTTCCTGGGCACGTGGAACGACTTCCTCGGCCCGCTGATCTATCTGAGCGACAGCGCGCTCTATCCGCTCTCGCTGGGCTTGTATGCCTTCCGCGCCCAACGCACGACCGAATGGGCGCTGATGATGGCGGCGTCCACCATCACTACGCTGCCGCTGATCGTGATCTTCTTCTTCACCCAGCGCTACTTCCTGGAGGGCATCAAGCTGACCGGTTTGAAGGGGTGAGGTGGGGTGAGTCTTGCGTCCTACGTCCTCCGTCATGCGTCATGCGTCTTGCGTTTTACGTTTTGTGCAAACTGCACTTACATCACGGTTCATACTGACCTATGAGATCACCGACCATTCGACTGACTGATGAACAAATCGCCTTCTTTCATCGTGAGGGGTATTTGGCTCTGCCGGCGCTGACGACGGCCGAAGAGGTGGCGCAACTGTGCGACATCTACGATTGGCTGTTCGAGGTGAGGGCCGGCCGCGAATCGGGCGACCACCTCGACCTGACATCTCACGACGAGGACAACGCCGTGCACACGCTGCCGCAGATCCTCAATCCATCCAAGTATGCGCCGCAACTGGCCGACACGCTGTTGCGCGCGAATGCCGAAGCCGTCGCCCGGCAACTGCTCGGCCCCGAGACGACCTTCCGCTTCGACCACGCCATCCGCAAGCCGCCGCGCAGCGGCGCAGCCACGCCCTGGCATCAGGACGAGGCCTATAACGACGGTGGCATGCACTACGAAGAAGTCAGCATCTGGATTCCGCTGCAGGAGGCGACGATTGAGAACGGCTGCATGTGGTTCGTGCCCGGCAGCCACAAACAAGACGTGCTACCGCACCATCCAATCGGCCACGATCCGAAGGTGGTCGGGCTGGAGGTGGACCAACCCGAGCGCGCCATGGCGCAGGGCGTGCCGTGCCCATTGCCGGCGGGCGGCGCGACCATCCACCACTGCCGCACGCTGCACTACACCGGCCCGAACCTGTCGGATGGGCCGCGCCGGGCCTACATTCTGGGCTATGGCATGCCGCCCGTTCGTCGCACCGTGCCGCGCGATTTCTACTGGCTCAGACAACAACAGACCGCATGGCAAGCGCGCGTCGCTCGCGTTGCGCAGAAAGAACAACGGTGAACGTCATGACCAACCACAAGACCGTTCGCATTGGGATCGTCGGCTGCGGCAGCGTGATGCGCGGGCCGTACACCAACCAGATCCGGCGCATTCAACACCTGGGCCTGCCGGTCGAGGTGACGATGACCTGCGACGTGACGCCGGAAGGCGCCAGGACGGCGCAGCGGCTGTGGCCGCAGGCGGAATTCGTGCGCGATTACCGCGCCGTCGTCGAGAGCACAAAGGTGGACTTGGTGCTGGTGACGACTTCGATGCAGATGCACGCCGAGATCACCAAGGCGGCGCTGCTGGCCGACAAGCACGTGCTGGTGGAGAAGCCGATGGCGACGACGCTGGCCGAGGGCAAGGAGCTGCTCGAAATCGCCAAGAAGAGCAAAGGCATTCTGCACCCGGCGCCGCACGTCGTGTTGAGCTCGACGTTCAAGGCGATGAAGCGGCATATTGACCGCGGCGACATTGGCCGGCCGTATCTCGCGCGAGCGTTCTACGGTTGGGCCGGGCCGAACTGGGGCAAGTGGTTCTACAAGCCCGGCGGCGGCGCGCTCTTCGACCTCGGCGTGTATAACGTGACCAGCCTCACGGCGCTGCTCGGCCCGGCCAAGCGCGTTACGGCGCTGGCTGGCACCGCCATCCCCGAGCGCATCGTGGACGGCGAGATGACGAAGGTCGAGGTCGTGGACAACGCTCACATCTGCCTAGATTTCGGCAACGCGGTGTATGGCGTGATCACCACCGGTTTCACCATCCAGGCCTATCGCGTGGCCGGCATCGAGATCTACGGCAGCGAGGGCACGATCCAGATGCTGGGGGACGACTGGCATCCGCAGGGTTACGAGCTATATCGCAACTGCAACGGCTACTGGGAACTGCATCACGACCTCGACCCGAACTGGCCGTGGACGGATGGGTTGCGGCATCTGGTGCAGGCGATCGTCTATGGCACGCCGGACGTGATCACGCCGGAACATGGGTATCATGTGCTCGAGATCATGCTGAAAGCCGAGGAAGCCGGACGCACCGGCGTCGCGCAGACCATCGAGAGCACCTTCCCGCCGGTGCAGCTCGAGGAAGTGGACACGCCGAGGGCGACGATTCACGATCCGACGCGGACAGAAGACTGATCGCAGGAGACATGGCGCGCCATGCTCGACAAAAACAGCCCCATTCCACTTTACTACCAGCTCGTCGAAGACATCCGCGATCGCATTCGGGCCGGCGAATACCGGCCTGGCCAACAGTTGCCGAGCGAACGTGAGCTGAGCGAGCAATACGGCATCAGCCGGATGACCGTCCGCCAAGCGCTGCAGTATCTGATCCGCGAAGATGTGCTGGTCGCGCAGCAGGGCGTGGGCACGTTCGTGGCCGAGCCGAAGCTGGCCTACGACCCGCTGCATGCGCTCGGCTTTACCGAGGCGATGATGCAGCGCGGCGCGGCAGCGTCGTCGCGCGTGATCGAGCAGGCCGTCGTGCCGGCCTCCGCGCGGATCGCAGCCCAACTGGGCCTGGTCGAGGGCGACGCAGTGATCAAGATCGTCCGCCTGCGTTTGTCGAACGATGTGCCCGTGCTGCTCGAAACGGTGCATGTGCCGCACGCTTTGTTCCCCGGCCTAGAAGACGCCGACATGGCGCGTTGCTCGCTCTACCAGCTCATGCGCGATGTGTACGGCGTGCGGCTGAGCGGCGCGCAGCACACGCTGGAAGCCGTGATGGCTAACGATTACGAGAGCGAGTTGTTCGGTGTGCAGACCGGCATGCCGATGATCTTGCTGCAAGGCGTGACCTACGATGAAGCAGACCGGCCGGTGGAGACCTTCAAAGCCGTGTATCGCGGCGACCGGTTCAAGATCCAGCTCGACAGCCGGCCGCACGCGCGGCGAGAAGCCTTCAACGCCTCGCTGATGAGCGTGGTGATGCGCTGAAGGTTCGAGAGACAGTAACGGATGCATTCGCTTGTGGGGACAAATGGAGGCAAAACATTGTGCGATAGTCATCGGCGCGGACACCGTTCCGCGCCGATGACTGAACCGTAAGTCGCCGAAGGGCGACTTCGCATCGCATAGCGCGATTTCCAATCGCCGCGTAACGTGAGTCAAGTAATCGCGCTGAGCAAGAACCATGGAACAACACGACACGACCCGCACTGCTTCATCGGCCGGCAATGGGCGCACGGGATACACGCCCTCGCCACGCCCGACGTTCGAACGCGCCGCGGCGATCCCTTATGCCTCTGCCGTGCGCCACCTTTGGGGTGATAAGGAGAGCGGCGAGGTGGCCGACTGGATCTACGTCTCCAGCGACAAGATCCATTCGCTGGTATTCGGCCTGCCACCGCGCGGCTGGTTCCGCCACAGCGACAGCTATCGCACCATCTTCGGCGCTGATGTCGCTTATCACGTGCTGAGCGGGGTGATGGTGATCGCCAACCCGGAGACGGGCGAGGTGCACCGTGCCCCGCCGGGCGCGACGGCCTTCTTCCGCCGCGACACATGGCATCACGTCTTCAACTACAGCGACGAGCCGCTGCGCGTGTTGGAATTCTTCGCGCCACCGCCCTCCACCGGCACCAGCGGCGCGTATGCCAGGCAAAAGCCGTTGCTGACCGAGATTCGCTATGGGCGCGACGCGTGGTTGGGACGATTGCCCATGGATCGCACTGAGCTTTGCACGACCGATACCATCCGTGTGATCGGCGAGGGCGAGATCGCCTGGCGGCTGGAAGGCAGCGGCTTCCCAACGCTGATCGGTCTCATCGTAGCAACCGAGCACCTCACCGTGGGCCGGCTGCACCTGCTGCCCGGCCAGCATACCGACGCGATGGTGCATGGCGGCGACAAAGCCATCTACGTGGCCGAGGGCACGCTCCACGTGCGGATCTTCGACGGCCAGCGTCCGGATTGGTTCGAGATCGGCTCCAACGATGCGTGCTACGTGCCGCAGGGCACAGCGCATGCCTGCTACAACATCGGCAGCCGGCCCGTCGTCGCAATCTTCGGCGTCGCGCCGCGGTATCTCGCCTGAATGCGCGGCGGTTCAGACGCGCGCCGCGCGGCCCGGTTCGCATGGATCAGCGATTCTCCATCGGCATAGACGTGGGCGGCACGAAGATCGCCGCCGGCATTGTGACCTTCCCGTCGGGCGAGTTGCTCGAGAAGCGCGTCCGGCCGACTCATCCAGAACGCGGTGGCCCGGCCGTGCTCGACGATGTACTGGCACTGGCGCGCGAACTCGGGCGAGCTGCGCAGCAGCCCATCGCCTGCATCGGCCTGGGCGTGTGTGAGCTGGTGGATTTGTGCGGCAACGTCACCAGCGGCTTTACCGTCGCCTGGCAGGGCTTGCCGGTGCAGGCTGCGTTGAGCGAGATCGCGCCGGCTGTCGTCGAATCGGACGTGCGCGCCCACGCGCGGGGTGAAGCGCGCTTCGGCGCCGGCCGCAACTACCGCGACTTCGTCTTCGTCACCCTCGGCACCGGCATCAGCGCGTGCCTGGTGCACGACGGTGTGCCGTATCCGGGCGCGCGTGGCAACGCGCTGGTGCTGGCGACCGCGCCGCTGACGCTGGTGGATGAAACCGGCCGCCGGACGCAGCAAGTGCTGGAGGAGTTTGCCTCGGGGCCGGCCATCGCGCGGCGATTCGGCGTAGACCGCGCCGAGGCCGTGTTCGAAGCAGCGCAAGCGGGCGACCCGCGCGCGGTCACCATCCTGCACACGGCCGGCCAGGCCATCGGCAACAGCATCGCCTTCTTGTGCAACGTGCTCGATCCCGAAGCCGTCGTCATCGGCGGCGGGCTGGGCGGCGCCGGTGGTGTCTTCTGGGATGCGTTGGTGGCTGCGACGCGCGAGCACATCTGGAGCGACGAGACGCGCGCGTTGCCGATCGTGCGTGCTATGCTGGGCAACGATGCCGGCGTCATCGGTGCAGCGGCGACGGCGCATGAACGTTTCACTGAAACACAAGCATGACCAAGAAAGTCAAACTGGCCCTGCTGGGGTGCGGCGACGTGGCACATCGGGATTACCTGCCGGAATTCCATCGCGTCGCTGCGCACGCCGAGATCGTCGCCGTGTGCGGTCGCGGGCGTGAGCGCGCACAGATGACCGCCGAGCGGTATGGCATCCCCGCCGTTTACACCGACTACGTGAAGATGCTGGCCGAGACAGACGCCGATGCGGTGATCAACCTCACCCCGATGCAGTTGCATGACGAAACCAACCTGGCCGTCCTGCGCAGCGGCCGGCATCTCTACACCGAGAAGCCGGTCGCGAGCGGACTGCATCACGCGCTGCGCATGAAGCAGGAGGCCGAGGCTCGCGGACTGACGATCGTGTGCGCGCCGTGTGTCATGATCTGGCCGCAGGTGGCGTTGGCCAGGCAGATTCTGGAGAGCGGCGAGATCGGCGAGGTGCATTCGGCGCGCGGGTTGGGGTTGGGCGGCGTGCCGCCATGGGCAGGCTTCACGTCCGATCCGGCGCCGTTCTTCGCTGCCGGCGGCGGGCCGCAGCGCGACATGGGCGTGTATCCGCTGCACGCGCTCACCGGCTTGCTGGGGCCGGTGCGCCGAGTCACGGCGATGAGCACGAAGGCGCAGCCGGAAGGGTTCGTCATCACCGATGGACCGTTCGCCGGCAAGCGCGTGCCGGTGGAGGAGGACGACACGTGGCTAATGTTGCTCGACCACGGCAACCGCGTCATCACGAGTGTGGAGGCCAACAACAGCGTGCAGGGCACGCGGGCTGCGCAGTTGGAGCTATTCGGCTTGAAGGGCACGATTGCGCTCGATCTGATTGACGGCAGCGCGCCGGTTCACGTGCTCAGCAAGGGCGTGTGGCGAGAGGTGCCCGTGCCGCACGAACGCGCGAGCGGGCCGGATCACATCCTCGGCGTGCGCCATCTGGTTGAGTGCTTGCGGCATGGCGTCCGCCCGGTGCTCAGCATCGCCCATGCTGCCCATGTGGTCGAGATCATTGACGCGGCGGCCAGAGCGTCGCGCAGCGGCGCGGCACAAACGTTGACGACGACTTTCTAAATCGCCAATCACCACTTACCACTTACCATCCTACCAATTCATCAACCCATTCTTGACTCCAATGACCCATCCCCTCAGAGCAGCGTTGGTCGGATGTGGCAGCGTCGCACAGCGCGGCGTGCTGCCGCATCTTTCGTGCGCCGATGCCAAGGCGCGCGTGCAGCTCGTCGCTGTGGTGGACGCAGTGGCCGAGCGCGCCCGGCTCTCGGCCGAGAAGTTCAGCGTGCCGTGCTGGTTCACCGACATAGGCGACATGCTGGCCACAGTCGAAGTGGACATGGTGCTGGTGATCACGCCGATCCAATACCACTTCGCGCACGCCATGGCGGCCATCGCCGCCGGCAAACACGTCTACGTGCAGAAAAGCATGACGGCTACGCTGGACGAGGCGAACCGGTTGCTCGCCGCGCGCGACGCCGCCGGCGTCAAGCTGGTTGCTGCGCCGGGCTTCGAGCTGTTCCCAACCACGGCGCAGATGCGCGACGTCGTTCGCAGCGGGTTGATCGGCAAGATCGGCTTCGGCTACACCTATGCTTGGGGCTTCGGCCACGAGTTCGAGCGCGTGCGCAGCGGCAACGATCCGCTGACCAACATCAACCCGATGTGGTATTACCGCAAAGGCGCCGGGCCGTTGCCCGATGTGACCATTTACTCATTGCAACTGGCCACTAGCATCCTGGGGCCGGTGGTGAAGGTGACGGCGCTTGGCAACAAGCTCACGCCGGTGCGGACGTGGCGCGACCAGACCATCGAGATCGAAGTCGAGGACAACGTGGTGCTGCTGATGGAGTTCGCCTCGGGTGCGATCGTGACCGGCGTGGGCGCGGATACCGGCCACAGCAAGCGCAACCCATGGGGCGGCCTGGGGCTGTATGGCACGCACGGCTCGCTCGAAATCACCGAGGTGGACGGCGCGACGGGCTATCCGCTCAAGTTCAACGTGTTTGGCGGTGGCGGGTGGGGCACGCATGGCAAGGAGGTCGGCGACCGGATCTACGAGGAGGCGTTGACCGCGCAGAAGTACCTGCAGGGCGAGCATCTCGAGATCGAGGAGGGCCACCTCTACGTGGACATCATGGAGTTGGCCGATGCCATCGTTGAGGATCGCCCGCCGCGCGCCGGTGGTGAGCAAGCCCGCCACGTGGTCGAGATCATCGAGTGCGCCCACAAAGCCATCGCTACCGGCCAGACGCAGCATCTCACGACCCGATTCTGACGATGTGTTATCACTCCGACTCCCAACTCTCCACTTCCCATTCCCGGCTCCCAACTTACAGCACAATTTGGAAGCGGGGAGTCGGGAGTGGGAAGTCGGAAACCAAAGATTCAACATGGCACGCATCAAAATCGCTTACATCGGCGGGGGCAGCACGCGCGCGCCCGGCACAATGGTTTCGTTCATTCACCAGGGACAGAACTTCCTCGGCTCCGAGATCGTGCTAATTGATCTGGATGAGGAACGGCTGGCGTTGGTCAAGAAGCTCGCCGACAAGATGATCGCCGTGCGTGGCCTGGACCTGCGGGTGAGCGTGACGACCCGCCGGCGCGATGGCCTGCGCGACTGCGACGCCGTGCTCACCAGCTATCGGCCCGGCGGATTCGAGGCGCGTCACCTCGACGAAAGCATCCCGCTCAAATATGGCGTAATCGGCCAGGAGACGCAGGGCCCGGGCGGTTTCTTCATGGCTTTGCGCAGCATCGCCGTGATGAAAGAGATCATCGCCGACGTGGAGGCCGTGTGCCCGAAGGCGCGCGTGTTCAATTACACCAACCCGGTCAACATCGTGGCCGAGGCCGTGACCCACAATTCGCCGGTCTGGTTCGCGGCGTTCTGCGAAGGGCCGCTGTTCTTCGGCCATGACTTCGCCGAGTGGATTGGCCTCGATCGCACCAGGATGGACGTGGCGATGATCGGCCTCAACCACGGCAGTTGGAGCGTGCGCCATACCTACGATGGGCAAGACTTCATGCCGCTGCTGGAACACGCCTATGCCGCGCGATGCCGGGACACTAGCTTGCCGGCGTGGAAGCTGCGGCTGATGAATCTTGCGGTGACGATGGGCGCACTTCCGGCGCACTACTTCCAGTACTACTACTTCAAAGAAGAAATTCTGTCCGAGCTGCAGGCCAAACCGACGACGCGCGCCCAGGACATCATGGCGCGCGTGCCGGATTACTGGCAACATTACCGCGAGCAGGCCGAGCGCGACGACCCGCAACTCGACCCGAGGCGCTCGCGTGGCGGCATCCACGAGTTGGAGCTGGCGATTGACGCGATGGATGCCATCTTCAACGACCGCGGCGAAGTGCTGCCGGTGAACGTGCCTAATCGCGGTTCCATCAGCAACTTGCCCGACGATCGCGTTGTCGAGACGCAAGGCTACCTGGACCGCCATGGCATCACGCCGCTGGCGATGGGGCCGCTGCCGCCGCAAGTGCTCGGCCTGGTGGAGATGTTGTCGGAGTATCAGTCGCTCACTGCGCAGGCAGCGTGGAGCGGCACGAAGCGCGACGCCGTGCGCGCGCTGGCCAGCAATCCGCTGGTTTTCTCGCTGCACAAGGCACAAGCCATCTATGACGAGATGGCAGCCGCCCACGCGCGATATTTGCCGGAGCGGTTGCTCAGGTGAGATATGCAACACACGCCCGTTGCCCAGCGACTTGAAGTCGCAGGCAACTCAAGGCAAAGTCCGCCTCCGCGGACTAGACTACCAGTCGCCGAAGGGCGACTTTGCTTTGTGTAGCGCGCGATTTCTAATCGCCGCGGAACTTTCGAGAGTAACTTCGATGAACCTCATCGTCGCGAACGATTACGCCGATCTCAGCCGGGTCGCAGCGGAGCGCATCGCCGCCGCGGTCGCCCGCAAGCCGGATGCTGCGATCGTGCTGGCGACCGGCAACACGCCTATGGGCGCCTATGCCGAATTGGCGCGAATGCAGCGCGCCGGCGCGTTCGACGCTACGCACATTCGACCCTTTCAACTGGATGCCTACCTCGGCATTCCCTTCGACGACGAGCGCGCGTTGTACGGCTGGCTGGAGCGCGCCTTTCTGAGGCCGCTCGGCATCGCGCGCGAGCGCGTGGTGATGTTGCCGGACGGCGCGCCCGACCCAGAAGCCGCTTGCCGCGCGTACGACGCGGCCGTAGATGCTGCGGGTGGTTTCGATCTGGCCGTCTTGGGCTTGGGCCCGAACGGCCACCTCGGCTTCAACGAACCGCCCTCGCCCGCCGATGCGCCCACCCGCCGGGTGATCTTGACAGAGGCCAGCCTGAACAGCAATGGGCCATACTGGGGCGGGCGCGACCGGGTGCCGCGCGAGGCGATCACCTGTGGCATGCGCCATTTGCTCGCCGCGCGTGAGACGCTGTTGCTGGTCTCCGGCGCGCACAAGCGCGAGATTCTACGCGCGACATTGTATGGGCCGGTCACATCCGACGTGCCCGCGTCGTTGTTGCGTTTGGCCGGCAAGGTCACAGTGATTGCCGACGCCGCGGCCTGTGGCCGAGATGATCCGACGTGGCGATGCTAACTGCGGATCGTTGTGCCCTCGTCCTCGGCGTAGATGCCGGCAATTCCAAAACTATCGCCATCGTTGCGCGCAGCGATGGTCGCATCGTGGGTTGGGGACGCAGTGGCTGTGGCGACATCTACGGTGCAGGCGAACATAGTGCGCTGGACGCCATCGCCGAGGCCTCGTATGCCGCGCTGCGTGAAGCGGCGATTGGCGCCGGCGCGCTGTCGGCTGTCGTCTTGAGCGCGGCAGGCGCCGATTGGCCCGAAGACTTCGATGTGATCCGCGCGGGCGCGATTGCGCGTGGCCTCGGTCCGAATCCCGTCGTTTATAACGATGCCATCGGCGGGTTGCGCGCCGGCTCGCCGGACGGCACAGGCGTGAGCGTGGTGTGCGGCACGGGCGCAGCGACCGGCGCGCGCTCGCGCGATGGGCGCATCTGGCACAGCAGCTTCTGGCAGGTCCCTCAAGGCGCGCAGCAGTTGGGTCATCTGGCGCTTCAAGCCGTCATTCAGGCCGAACTGGGCATCGCCCCGCCGACGGTGCTGACGCCGGCGCTCTTGCGATACCTGAATGTGCCGACCGTCGAAGCTGCCCTGCATGCCTTGACGGCGCGCAGTCTTTCGTCGCATCCCGATATGAAGTCGCTCGCTAAGCTGCTGCTGGACGTGGCCGCAGCGGGGGACCCTTCGGCCGTTGGCGTGGTCGCGGCGCATGGCCGCGCGCTGGGTGACGTGGCACTTGCCGCGGCGCGCCGAGTCGGTCTCATCCATGAACCATTCCACCTGGTGTTGATCGGCGGCGTGTTTCGGCATCCGTCGCCGGTCTTGCGCGAGGCGGTCGCGGCGCGCGTGCGTGAAGATGCGCCCGATGTGAACGTGATCCACGCGGCCTTCGAGCCGGCCGTCGGCGCGGTCATGCTGGCGCTAGAGCATATCGGCATCGCCATCACCCCGGAGGTTCGCGCGACCCTGCAGGCCACGGCGCCGCCTGCAGACTTCTTCGCCACTTGAGGCAGCTAAATGGAACACGTCGTGGTATATCGCGAGCGCGGTCGCTTCGCCGGCTGGCCTGCCAACTACGGCATGTGGTCGTGGGGCGATGAGCTGGTCGTCGGTTTCACCGTCGGCGTCTTCAAGGCCGGTGCCGGCTTTCACGCCAAAGTTGCGACGCAACCCTTCGTCACGATGCAAGCGCGCTCGCTGGATAGCGGCGCGACCTGGCATGCACAGCCGATGCCATGTCGCACGCCGGGCGGCCGCGCCCTTTCGGCCGATGAGCATGTCGTGGACGGTCTGAAGGTCGCCGAAACGTTGCAGGGCGACGATGCGCCGCAGCCGTGCCCAGGCGATGTGGATTTCACCCAGCCAGACTTCGCACTGCTATGCGCTCGCTCTGGGCTGGCGGCGGGCGCCGTGTCATGGTTCTATCTTTCGACTGATCGCTGCCGGTCGTGGCGCGGCCCCTATGCGTTGCCGATGTTCGGGCAGGCCGGCGTCGCCGCCCGCACCGATGCCGTCGTGTTGGGCTCACGATCGTTGCTGTTGCTGCTGACGGCGGCCAAACCCAACGGCGAGGAGGGGCGCGTCTTCGTTGCGCGCACCGACGACGGCGGTCGCACGTTCCGGTTCGTAGCGTGGGTTACGCCGGCGCCGGAGGGCTACACCATCATGCCCGCGACGGTGCGGCTGGCTTCGGGCCGGCTGGTAACTGCGGTGCGCTGCGCCGGGCCACTCGAGCGGGTAGGGCCGTATTGGATTGATGTGTATGCGTCGGACGATGAAGGCGAGAGCTGGCGATGGATGGGCACGCCTGTGCGCAGCGCCGGCGCATACGGCAACCCGTCTGCCATGACGCTGCTGAGCGATGGCCGGCTATGCCTGACCTACGGCCGCCGCGAGGCACCGTTCGGCATCCGCGCGCGGTTGAGCGCCGACGGCGGCGCGACGTGGGGCGCGGAAATCGTCCTGCGCGCCGATGGCGGTGATCCCGACCTGGGTTACCCGCGCACTGCGCAACGATCCGACGGCGCGCTGGTCACGGTCTATTACTTCAACGACCGGCCTGATGGCGAGCGCTACATCGGCGCGACGATCTGGCAGCCGCCGGATGGCTGATGTTGGCGGATAAGACGCTTCACAACAATTGTTCCAGCGTGGGCGCGAGTTCTGCCCGGCGTCCGCTTGCCTCCACCGCGTGAATTGCATCGTGAAGAATGCGTCGAAGCGCCGCGCGGCCGTCGTCGGCTGAATGTGCGCCTTCGTCAAGCGTGCGGTGAAGCGCGTTCAGGCAGGCGAGGTAGAGCGTGAAGGGCTCGACCTTCGCCAGCCGTGATTCATATTGATCCTGTCGGCCGGCCCACGCACCGCGTCGCCGCGCCAGCAACGCCTCGAACTCCTCGCTCAGCACGGTAGCCGGGTCTTCCTCCTCGATCAGGTGCAGGATGGGCGCGTCGGATGTGATGGTGCAGTGGGTGTGATCCGCCAACACTTCGACGACGGCGTTCCCGCCAAAGCTGAAGAACACGACCGGCTTGTCCACGAAGTCGCGCAGGGTGATGCGCCCCGCGCAAACGCGATAGTGGGCCACATGCCAGGGATGACGAATGTCCATCTGCCGCACGCTGCCGAAATGTGCGACCGGCAGATGAAGCACACGCGTGTCATAGTGACGATGCGTCGGCGCAGCGAAGAGGTTGACATCCAGGCGCGGATAGCCGGGATCGCCCGGGTGCGCAGCGGGATGAAGGTAGTACCCAAGTTCGTCGCTGTTCACGCTCGCGGCGCAGTATGCAACAGATCACTCCACAACGACAGTGGCAATTGTCACTGCGTCTGCTCCGTCGGTCGTGCGGAGGCGCTCGCCGGTGTCCGGATCATACAAGCCGATGACGATCCTCAACGGCCCGCGATAGTCCGCCGGCAGCGCCAGCCCATGATTGTCGCGCACGGCTTCGCCCGGCGGCCACGTCGTCATCGGGCGCAGGTCGTTGAGCGGCTGCGCGTCGTGCTGGGCGATCACGCTGCCATCCGGCCGTATGGCATGCACGAACACCTTGTAGTTTTTGGCAATCGGCGCCTCGGCGCGCCAGGTGAGCGCTACCGGCAACACAGCGCCGGGCGGGATTGACTGTGGCAGGCGTGCCGCTTCCAGGACGACCGTGCCCCAGCGCGCGCCGGCTGCATCGCTGGGCAGCAGCTCATCGCGCGCGACGCCGTAGAGGCCGTAGAACACCTCCTCTTCGCCCCACTGCGCATGCGCCGGGTAGAAGTTCGAGTCCATCCAGCCGCGCAGGTCGCCGTTTTTGCCGGCCAGCCCGCGATATAGCACGATCCACAGCCGGTCATGTTGCTGCGCCGCCCGAGCGATGCGCGCCTCCCAGCGCTCGCGCGGCTCGATTACCGGATCCCACGTCAGCGCGTAGGACCAATCCGGATCGCCGGCTTGTTGGTCGAGCGCGTAGAACCCGGCCGGGCTGAGCACGTTGAAGAAGACCAAATCGCCGGGTCGCGCGAGCGGCGCGATGTGCGCGCGATAGGTATGCGGGTTATAGGGGTCGAACACCTCGAGCGTCTTGGCGTAGACGAACGACGTGCTCGTCGGCCAATAGACGATGATCAGCGCCGAGATGAGCAGGGCGATGGGGATGTTGCGCATGGCGTCTTGCGTCCTGCGTCTTGCGTCTTGCGTCTTGCGTCCTGCGTCTTGCGTGCCGGCTGTCAGGAGTTGATCGAGCGACCAGCCGAGCAGCATCGCTAGCGCCGGCGTCGCGCAGATCAGCATGCGCGCGTTGAACGCCCATTGCCGCGCGGCGAACGCCACGCCCAGCAGTGTGAACGCGATCATCATCAGCGGCAGCGCCAGCAGCCCAAGCGGACGCCGTCGAATCGAGGCAGCGACGGCGCCGGCAGCGACAATCAGGCCGATCACGAGCGGGCCGGCGACGCCGGCTTGCTGCGCCATCGTCAAGTCGAACACACCTTGGCGCACGAAGTAGCTCAGCGGGAATTGCTGGCCGATGTTAGTGGTCGCTTCGGCAGCGGCGCGGCTCAGGAACTGTGGCACGGCGAACACACCCCAGGGTGCAAAGATGAGCGCCGCGACGCCGATGGACAGCGCGATGTCGCGCGCGGCGCGCCAATTGCGCTGCATGCCGGCGCGGCCCAGCGCGTAGATCGCGATCGCCGCCAGCGCCCAGGCTGCGTGGTAGAGCGTCAACATGGCGCCGGCTGCGCCGACTGCGAGGATGATGAGAGATTGGAGATTGGAGATTGAATTGCGCCCTAATCTCCAATCTCCAATCTCCAATTCGCGCCATACATCGCCATCAGCACGAACGACGGCGCGAGCGCATACATGCGCACCACGGCGCCGTAATACACCGCCAGCGGCATCCAGGCCATGAAGAATGCTGCCAGCACCGCGGTGCGCTGTGAGCGCGACCACACGCGTGCCGCGACATACGCCAGCGGGATCGCCGTCGTGCTCAGCAGCATCGAGAGGTAGCGCGCGGCGAATAGGTCGTAGCTGGTCGCGCGCTGCCACGCGCCGAGCAGCAGGTAATACAGTGGTGGGTGCACGTCAGCGGCAGTGATGGTCAGCAGCTCGGCGATGGGCAGCGACGCGTGGGCGATGGACCAACCCTCGTCCCAGCGCGGTGGGATCACGTCGTTGAGCGGCAAGCGCAGCGCGAAGCCCAGCAGCGTCGCCAATGCAACCAGCGTCGAGGCGCGAAGGAGGAACGTCACGTTGTGCTCCGGTGCGGCGCGCGCTCGCGTCACGCGCCGTTGCGCTTCAGGCTCATCAGCGCGATGCCGGCCAGCGCCAGTACCGCGCCGAGCAGCGTAAGCGGCTGCACCGTCTCGCCCAGCACGAGCATCGCCAAGATCGTCGAGCCGACCGGCTCGCCCAGCACGGGGATCGTGCCGTATACCGCCGGCAGGCGTCGCACCGACCAGTTGAACGACGTGTGGCCGATGAGCTGCGGCATCAGCGCCAGCAGCGCGATCCAGAGATAAGCCGAGAGGTTATCCGCCGTAAGCGGCGTTCCGGTGAGCAGCACAACGGCCATCAGCACGATCGCTGCCGCGCCGTAGACCAGGGTGATGTAGGCCAGCAGCGAGAACTTGCTGCGCAGCGCGCGCGCGATGATGAGATAGGGCGTCATGCACAGCGCACCGATGAGCGCCAGGGCGTTGCCCAGCATCGGGTTCTGGCCGGGCGCAGTCCCGCCGCTGTCGGAGAGGCCGATCAGCACGCCGCCGGCGATGGCGATGACCATGCCGGCCATGACGCGCGCCGTGAGCGGCTCCTTCAAAAACAGCGCCGACGCTGCGGCGATAAACAGCGGCGAGAGCGACACCAGCACGACCGAGCTGACCACGCTGGTGAACTCCAGCGAGAGAATCCACGTCGCGAAGTGCCCGCCTAGGAAGACGCCGCTGACGGCAGCAGTGAGCAGGTCGCGCCGGGACAGCGCCCGGAATTCGTCGCTGCAACGGGCGGTGGCGAACGGCAACAGCACGAGTGCGGCGATCGTCAGCCGCAGTGCGGCGATCGCTAGCGAGCTTGCGCCGGCCTGTTGTGCAAATCGAACGAAGATCGAGGCGGTCGAGACGGCAATGACGCCGATGACGATGCCCAGTGCGGGAGGGAGGGACGGCCGTTCCAGCGCCGTCGTTGGCGTTGTCACGGCGGCAATTATCACAAAACGCCGGCAGTGGGGCTTTATAATGCATGCGCGACCGCAAGGTCGTAAAAATCAACGCTTGCAGAGGAGACACACATGGCCTTTGAACTTCCCCCGCTTCCTTATCCATACGACTCGCTCGAGCCGTACATCGACACCCTGACGATGCAGATCCATCACGATAAACACCATGCGGCTTACGTGAACAACCTCAACAACGCAATCAAGGACTACCCCGACCTACAGAGCAAGACGGTCGAGGAATTGATCCAGAACCTGAGCGCGCTGCCCGAGAGCATCCGCACGGCGGTGCGCAACAATGGCGGTGGCCACGTCAACCACACCATGTTCTGGGAGCAACTCAAGGTGGGCGTGCCGGAGCCGACGAGCGGCCCGCTGGTTGACGCGATCAATGCCGCGTTCGGTTCGATGGCTGCCTTCAAGGAAGCGTTCGAGAAAGCCGCGATTGGCCGCTTCGGGTCAGGCTGGGCCTGGCTGGTGATCAACAAGGACGGCAAGCTGGAGGTGATGTCCACCCCGAACCAAGATAATCCGATCATGGCCGAATACGGCGGCCTGAAGCCGATCCTCGGCGTGGATGTGTGGGAGCATGCTTACTACCTCAAGTATCAGAACCGCCGGCCGGATTACCTGAAGGCGTTCTGGAACGTGGTCAACTGGGAGGATGTGGCGAAGCGCTTCGGCGCCTAGCGCATGAGCGGCGCATTCCGCGCGGAACGTCCCGCAATCCTATGACGAAAAACGCTAGACAACGCATGCGACTTCGTGTATAACCGGCGTCGTTGGAAAGTTAACCGCGGTTAACTACAACGTTGAATCGAATGAAATTCTAAATTACCGAGAAGGAGTAGTTCCAGATGACGCACATCATCACCAGCTTGTGCTTGCGCGACGGCGCATGCGTGGATGTATGCCCGGTGGAGTGCATCGTCGGCGGCAAGCCCGAGGACGAATGGCCGTGGTTCTTCATTGACCCGGCGACGTGCATTGACTGCGGCGCATGCGTGCCCGAGTGCCCCTACGAGGCGATCTTCCCGGAGGATGAAGTCCCCGAGGCATACGAGCTGAAGCCCGGACAGCAAGTGCAACCGTTCCGCGGCGAGCGCTATACGGCTGCCGGCGGCGAGGTGATCAACTTGCGCGAGGACATCCAGTACAACTATGCCTTCTTCCAGGAAGGCCCTGGCTACGCCGCGCGCAACATGTGACGGCTCGCCTGCCGATTCCGTTTGACGCCGATCAGCCAAACGATGCGCTCGTTTGGCTGATTCTATTTTTGTGGGATGATTGAGCCATGAGGAGCGTACTGGAAGGAGAACTGCGAGGCATCCGCGAGGGCATCGCCGCGCTGAGCGCGCAAGCCGTGGACGCGACCGCGCGCGCGGTGGATGCGCTGGTTCATCGCAACTTCGACGAAGCGCGCGAAGTGAAGCGCGATGACAAAGTGACCGACGCGCTGCGCTATGACATCGAGCGCGCCTGCCTGGCCGCCATGGCGACGCAGCAGCCGGTCGCGCGCGACCTGCGCGAGTTGATCGCCGCAAGCATCATCGCCGTCGAGCTGGAGCGCTGCGGCGATTACGCCAAGGGCGTCGCCAAGGCCGCGCGCCGGATCACCCGTTGCGACAGCGGCATCCCTACCTTCAACCTGACCGACATGGACCGGCTGGCGCGCGACATGCTCGAGCGCAGCACGCGCGCCTTCCTCGACGGCGACGTGCAGGCGGCCCGCCAGGTGCTCGACGACGACGACCGCCTCGACGAAATGTATAACGCGTTGTTGTCGCAGGCCATGGATGTCATGGCCAAACACCCACAGCACATCGAGTGCGGCACGTGGCTGTTGCACGCCGGCCATAGCCTCGAACGCATCGGCGACCGCGCGACCAACATCGCCGAGCGCGTAATCTTCGTGGCGACCGGCGATATCACCGGCGACTTGAACGTGCACGATCCAAGCCAGGCGCGTTCACTGCAATAGGCACAAGTGACGCAGCGGTTGAAATCGCGCGTGACGCGAACCGGCTGTGCTCCGGTTACCTACGATTTTGGGGTGCATTCGCCAACTGGGGCAAACACGCACGCTGTCGGGTAAGGCGCGCTCTCCGCAGCGCGCCTGCGTCGCTGGCGCGGAACGGCGTCCGCGCCCTACGCGCGATTTTTGCCCAACTTTGACTTGCCGAATTGCGTTCGTATAATCCGCTCATCCACCGCGCGAGGCAAGCCCATGATCGTTCACCTGAAAATCAACGGCCAGTTCAAAGACATTGCCGTTCAGCCCTACGAGACGCTGTTGACTGCGCTGCGGCGCGAAGGCTACTTCAGCGTCAAGCATGGCTGCGAGACCGGCGAGTGCGGCGCGTGCGGCGTGATCATGCGCATGCGCGAGGGCGAGACGCCGGCCATCGTCAACACCTGCGTCATGCTGGCAGCCCAGGCTCAGGATACTGAGATCATTACCGTCGAATCGCTGGGCGACCGGCGCGGGCTGAGCGTGATCCAGCAGTGCTTCACCGAGAACGGCGCGATCCAGTGCGGCTACTGCACGCCGGCCCAGATCCTGGCGGCCAAGGCGCTGCTCGACCGCAACCCGAATCCCAGCGAGGCCGAGGTGCGCGATGCCATCGGCGGGGTGCTGTGCCGTTGCACCGGCTATCTCAAGCCCGTGCAGGCGGTGTTGAACGCGGCCGCCATCCTGCGCGGCGAGGCGCGCGACGATTTGCCGCCACCCTTCCGGCGCGTAATTGCGCCGGAGGGCACGGGCATGGGCAGCCCCGGCGCGTTCCGCCAGGACATCGGCGACGTGCGCTGGGGCGGTGAGGGGCCGAGCGCCGGTGGCAGGGCGACGCAGGTGCAGACGCAAACCCAGACGCAGACGCTCACCGTCACGCTCGCGCCGTTTGTGGTCGCGCCGGAGCCGCAGACGTCCGTCGTCGGTAAGGCCGAGAAGAAGGTGGACGCGGCCAAGTTGGTGCAGGGCAAGCCGGCCTTCGTGGACGATGCGCCGCTGCCGGGCATGCTCTACGCAGCCATGCTCACCAGCCCGCACGCGCATGCCCGCATCAAGCACATTGACACGAGCAAAGCCAAAGCGCTGCCCGGCGTGCACGCCGTGCTCACCTACAAAGACGTGCCGCGCGTGGTCTATGCCTCGGGCGGCCAGTCGTATCCCAATCCCTTCCCCTACGATCAGGTCAGCTTGGACAGCAAAGTGCGCCATGTCGGCGATCGCGTGGCCGTCGTCGCCGCCGAGACGCCGGAGATCGCCCAGCGCGCGCTGGAGTTGATCGAGGTGGAGTACGAAGTGCTGCCGGCCGTCTTCGACCCCGACGAGGCGATGCGCGAAGGTGCGCCGGTCATCCACGACGAGCCGGACGCGATCGGCATCAAGGATGCCAAGCGCAACCTGGTTGCCGAGATCGTCGCCGAACACGGCAACGTAGAGCAGGGCTTCACCGAGAGCGATTTCGTGATCGAGCGCGAGTATCGCGTGCCGCAGGTGCAGCAAGCCAGCATCGAGCCGCACATTTGCATGACGTGGTGGGATGAGGACGACCGGCTGGTCATCCGCACCAGCACGCAGGTGCCCTTCCACGTGCGGCGCATGATCGCCCCGCTGATCGGCCTGCCGGTGAAGAAGATCCGCGTGATCAAGCCGCGCGTGGGCGGCGGCTTCGGCGGCAAGCAGGAGATGCTGATCGAGGATTTGTGCGCGCACCTGACGATCGCCACCGGCCGGCCGGTGCGCTTCGAGTACACCCGCGCACAAGAGTTCACCAGCGCGCGCTCGCGCCACCCGCAGCGCATGGTGTTCAAGGCCGGCTTCAAGAAAGACCCGAACGGCGGCGCGCCGATCCTGCACGCGCTCAGCCACTACGTGATCGGCAACACCGGCGCCTATGGCACGCACGGCATCACCGTGCAGACGGTGAGCGGCATGCGCGGTTTGAGCACGTATCGCTGCCCCAACCTGAAGTTCCATTGCCACGTCGTCTATACCAACATCCCCACGCCTGGCGCCTTCCGCGGCTACGGTGCGCCGCAGGCGGAGTTCGGCCTGGAGTGCCTCATGGATGAGGCCGCGCAGTTGATGGGCGTGGACACCATCGAGCTGCGCCGCAAGAACTGGGTGCGCGTGGGCGACCCGTTGCCGCTGGCCGCGGCGCTGGGCGAGGCGCGCGAAGGCTTCGAGCAGGTGGTGAAGACCAGCGGCTTGGAGGAGTGCTTCCAGCAGGCGATGGCGGCCATCGGCTGGGAGCGGCGCAACGAATTCGCCGGCAAGGATTTAGTGATTGATCCGAAGCGGCCCAGCGTGCGCCGCGGGATCGGCGTGGCGACCTGCATGCACGGCACGGCCATCGCCGGCCTGGACATGGGCGCGGCCTCGGTCAAGATGAACGACGACGGCTCGTTCAACTGCCTGGTGGGCGGCACCGACATCGGCACCGGCAGCGATACCGTCGTCGGCCAGATCGTGGCCGAGACGCTGGGCGTGCCGCTGGAAGACGTGATCATGTACTCCAGCGACACCGACATGACGCCGTTCGACACCGGCGCGTATGCGTCCTCGACCACGTTCATCACCGGCGGTGCGGCCAAGAAGGCCGCCGAGAAGGTCCGCGCGCAAATCCAGGAAGTCGCCGCCAAGATGTTCAACAAGGGCTATGGCGTCGTCGTGCCGCCGGAGCAGATAGACACGGTGGAATATCTCAAGCATCGCCCGGCAGCGCCAGATCCGTCGGCGGTGCGCGACGAGGTGAAGCCGGAGGACGTGCGGCTGCGCAATCGCTGCGCCTGGGCGCCGGACGGCCGCGCGATCACCCTGCAGCAGGTCGCCCTGTTCGCCACGCACACCGAGGAGCAACACCAGATCATCGCCGTCGCCTCGCACATGAGCTACGACTCGCCGCCGCCGTTCGGCTGCCAGATGGCCGAGGTGGAGGTGGACACCGAGACCGGCGAGGTAACCGTGACCAAGCTGGTGATGGCGGTGGACTGCGGCGTGGCGATCAACCCGGCCACGGCCAGCGGCCAGATCGAGGGCGGCAACCTGCAGGCCTGCGGCTACGCGCACTGCGAGGAGATGGTGTACGACGTGCACGGCCGGCTGTATAACCCGCGCTTCGGCCTCTACCGCATCTACACCGCCGACGAAGCGCCGGAGTTGCAATCCATCCTGATCCAGACCTACGAGCCGTCCGGCCCATACGGCGCGAAGGCCGTCGCGGAGATCCCCATGGACGGCGTAGCGCCGGCGGTGGCGAACGCCGTGTATCACGCCACCGGCGTGCGCTTCTACCAAATCCCGCTCACGCCGGAGCGCGTGTGGCGCAGGCTGAAGGGCATCGAGGACAAGCGCTGGCTGATCGTGGACGAGTGAAGCCGCGCGCAACTTCGCAGATTCCAAAGCCGGTCAGACTGCTCGAAGCGGCCTGACCGATAATACCCATGCTCGGCACCACGACGTGCGTTGACCATGAGCCGCAAAGCGCATTGGGATCAGGTCTACCGAACCAAGGGCCCACAAGATGTCAGTTGGTATCAACGCCGGCCGGATTTGTCGCTGGCGCTAATCGCCGCGTCCGGCGTGAGCAAGGACGCAGGGATCATTGACGTTGGGGGTGGCGCGTCCACATTGGTTGATTTCCTGCTCGATGAGGGGTACACGGGTCTTGCCGTGTTGGACGTGTCAGGCGTGGCGTTGAGCTATAGCCGTCTTCGCCTTGGCGCACGTGCCGCAGCAGTCGAGTGGTTCGAGGCGGACGTGACCTCGTTCACTCCGCCGCGCCGTTTCGGCCTCTGGCATGACCGCGCTGTGCTGCACTTTCTGACGTCTGCCGATGACCGGCGCGCGTACTTCGCAACGCTACGACGGACGTTGCAGGCGAGCGGCGCTGTTGTCATCTCCACCTTTGCACTGGACGGCCCACCGAAGTGCAGCGGCCTTGATGTCGTGCGCTACGATGAGCGAGCCATCCAGGCAGAGCTGGGCGCGGAGTTTCAGCTTCAGGAGGTTCGCTGCGAGACGCACATCGCGCCATGGAAGTCCGAGCAGCGTTTCATTTATTTTCGCTTTCGATGGCAGGCATGAAAGGGGCGCGAGTGCGCGCTGCCAACCCGCGCTGGCAGGGGTTGTGCCCCGAGAACTTCGATGAGTCCTTACCTTGCAACCGGTCAGATTGCTCGAAGCGGTCTGACCGGTTATGCGGGCTATGGTGAAGAAGCGGCCGATCATCTGCAATCATCCTAAATCTCAACCACTTGCCAAGATGCGCCGGCCTGTGATTGAATCCTCGCCACACGAAGGAGCACCATGCCTGAACGACGCACACCCCTGTTCGACTACCACGTCCGCCATGCCGAGATGGTTCGCGGCGGCGGCGACTTCCTCTTCCCGCTCGCCTACACCAACCCGGTCGAAGAACACCTGAACACCCGCCGCAACGTGGGCATGCAAGACCTGTCCACCATGGGCGAGGTGGACATCAAAGGCCCCGGCGCCGAACGCCTCATCAACCGGCTGCTGGTGAACGAGGTGCGCGACATGCTGCCCGGCCAGGTGCGCTACAGCACCATGTGCAACCAGAACGGCGGCATCGTGGATGACATCACCGTATACAAGTTCCACGACGAGCATTTCATGATCGTCACCAGCAGCGCGCCGCGCAAGAAGAGCGCGCGCTGGATCGCCGAGCACGCCGTCGGCATGAGCGCCTATGTCACCGACCTGACCGGCGCGATCGCGCTCATCAGCGTGCAAGGCCCCCGCAGCCGCGACCTGCTCACTGCCGTCGTTAACCCGCAATCTCCAATCTCCAATCTCCAATCTTCAATCTCCGACCTTAAATTCTTCCACTTCACCGGCGCGATGATCAACGATACGCAAGTGCTCATCTCGCGCAGCGGCTACACCGGCGAACTGGGCTACGAGCTGTATGTGCCGAGCGAGGAAGCGTTGAGCGTGTGGGAGTTTCTGCTGCAGCGCGGGCGCGACTTCGGCCTTCGCCCGTACGGCACGGCGGCCATGCAGAGCTTGCGCATCGAGAAGGCCTTCCCGCTGGCCGGCCCCGACATCCCCGACGATGAGAGCCGCACACCGTTTCATGTTGGGCTGGATCGCTGGATTCGCTTTGACAAGCCGGACTTTGTGGGCCGCGAGGCGTTGCTGCGCACACAGGAGATGGGCATCACCGAGCGCTGGGTCGGCCTGCACGTGGAGAGCGAGATCGCGCCGCGCGCCGGGGCTGCGGTGATGGCAGTGAGCGAGGTCGCGCCGCAGCGCCGGGTGCGCAAGAGCGGCGCGCGCGCCGGCGAGGCCATCGTGCCGCTCAGCAGTGGCGCGCAGGTGGGCGCAGTGACGAGCGCCGCGCGCGGCCACAGCGTGGGCAAAATGCTGGCGCTGGCCTATGTGCAGACCACGCACGCCTTCCCCGGCTGCCAATTGATGGTAGACGTAGAGGGCGAACCGCGCCCGGCCAGGGTCGTGCCCATCCCGTTCTTCGATCCGCAAGGTATTCGCATGCGAGCGCGCAGCGCCTAACGCGCTCCAAGCGCGTTAGGCGCTATTATTGATGAGGGGGGACATATGCCCAGCCCTGCTCCGCTCCGGCCTGGTGTGTATTACCATCTCTTCAACCGCGGCGTGAACCGCGAGAATATCTTTCTGGAAGACGAGAACTATCGCTACTTCCTGCGGCTATACGAGCGATATGTTCTCCCCATCGCCGAGACCTTCGCATATTGCCTGCTGCCCAATCACTTTCACTTGTTGGTGTGGATTCGCGATGAGCGTGAGGAGCGCTCAACGCGCTCAGAGCGCGTTGGGCGCTCACCTCGGACGACACCTTCGCAGGCATTGGCCAATCTGTTCTCCACCTACACCATGGCCTTCAACAAACGCTACGGCCGCACCGGCAGCTTGTTCGAACATCCCTTCCACCGCATCATTGTGGATAACGACACGTATTTCACGCGGTTGATCGCCTATATCCACCGCAACCCAAGCCGGCACGGCTTCTGCGACGACTTTCGACTCTGGAAGTATTCATCGTATGCGGCGATACTATCTTCCAAGCCCACGCACGTAGCGCGTGAGCAGGTATTGGCATGGTTCGGCGGGGTCGAGCGCTACCGCGCGTTTCATGAGCAGTTCGTAGTTGATGATGTCGTTGCACGGCTTGCGCCTAATGATGACACTAGCGCCTAACGCGCTCAAAGCGCGTTAGGCGCTGACGAGGCGATGAGCGATGAGTTAGCTATGTCGAACTGGTTCAGAGTACTTTCAGCGCATCCAGACGTGGTCGCGCTGTCAATCGTGGGTGTGCGCAAGCGCCTAACGCGCTCGCAGCGCGTTAGGCGCTGACGGGGCGGTGCTGACGGGGCGATGCGTTAGGTATGCCGGACTGGTTCAGAGCACTTTCAGAGCACCCGGAAGTGGTCGCACTGTCAGTCGTGGGCGGCGCGGTTGCATTCATCGCGCTCATCCTCGGCTGGGTGCGCAACGCCTTCGGCATCCCGGCGCGCATCCGGTCGTGGCTGCGCGGCAAGCCCTACGCGCGCCAGGACGTCACCGCATTCGAGGTGATCCGCGCGCCGGACGAACTGCTGCCCAGGCTGTTCGGTGCGCCGCCGCCCGGCACCTTCGGCGACCTCGACATGCCCTACACGCCGCGCGACCCAGACCGCGATCTACAGGCCGAGCTGCGCCGCGCGCTGGACGAGAAGGGCAAGCTGCTGATCGTCGCGCCGTCCGGCTATGGCAAGACGCGCGAGGCCGGCGAGCTGGTCAGGCAGATGATGCGCGAGGGCTACTGCGCCGTTCTGGTGCGCAGTGAGGGCTGGCTGGACGTGCCCGCGGCCTGGCCGCGCGAGCTGCCCAACAACCGCATCGTCATCGTGCTGGACGACCTGAACCGGCTGCTGCCGCCGGTCGTCGCCCAACAGGTCGAGCGCGAGACGCGCGACCCGGCGGTGCGCCTGCCCAGCTACGAGGAGCGCCTGGCACGCTTTGTGCGCTACATCGAGCGATCGGCCAGCGATGTGCGCGTCGTCGCCACCGCCAAGAACGACGTGGACCTGGCCAGCGGCGTGGATCATGGGGCGGAGTTGCAGGCGCGGATGAGGGACCCGCTGTGGGCGGAGTTCGCGCGGGCCGAGCTGAGCGCCTTCCCCGACGAGGCCGAGCGCCGCCTGCTGCGCGCTGCAGCGGACAAAGCCGGGGTGCCGGCCGACGACGAATCCGTGAAAAGCTGCGCCGCGAAGAGCGACGGCAACCCGCGCACGATTCAGGCCAACGTGCGGCGCTTTCAGCAGGAGCAGCAGCCGCTGCAACCCGAGCGCTACACGCCCACCCTGAGCGGCTCGTGGGAGGCGCGCTACCAGGCGGTCGTGCGCCGCTACCCCGCGGCGGCCTTGATCTACGACGCGATCTATTTGCTGCAGAACGCCGACGTGGCGCCGGAGGTGGCGCGGGTCGAAGCCGTCGCGCGCCTGATGTGCGGCCGGCTGCCGCGGCGCATGTGGATGTGGCTGCCGGTCCGGCGGGCGTCGCGCTTTTTGCAGCGCGGCGAGATCAACCTGACGCGGACGCGGGCGGGCCGGCTCGCCTTTGCCCCCGCCGACGGGCAGATCATCCCGAGCGGGCGCGACCTCGCGTTGGGCACGCACGCCGGCCGGTTGATCCGGCTGTTCGGCCGGCGCGGCGAAGTTCAGGCACTAATGAACTTGGGGAGAGCAGCTTATTTCGCCGGCCTGAAGCGCGACGCGCTGGCCGCCTTCGACCGCGCCCTGCAGATCAATCCGCAGGATGCCCAGGCGCACTACAACCGCGGCGTGGTGCTATCTGACCTCGGGCGCAAGGAGGAGGCGCTGGCCGCCTACGACCGCGCCCTGCAGCTCGATCCGCAGTTCGCCCAGGCGCACTACAACCGCGGCGTGGTGCTATCTGACCCCGGGCGCAAGGAGGAGGCGCTGGCCGCCTTCGACCGCGCCCTGCAGCTCGATCCGCAGGATGCCAAGGCGCACAACAACCGCGGCGCCGTGCTTTCTGACCTCGGGCGCAAGGAGGAGGCGCTGGCCGCCTACGACCGCGCGCTGCAGCTCGATCCGCAGTTGGCCGGGGCGCACTCCAACCGTGGCGCCGTGCTGGCTGCCCTCGGGCGCAAGGAGGTGGCGGAGCAGGCGTATCGCGAGGCCATCCGCCTCGCGCCGGATAACCCGAGCTACTATGGACGGCCGATCATGCTGCTCCGGCTGGACGGCCGCGTGCGAGAGGCGCTGGAACTGGCCGAGCGGTGGCTGCGTCTCGACCCGGAGAACTTCAACATTCACCTCGCGCTCGCGTCCATGCACCGGCACCTGGGCGACGCCACGGCCGGCGCGCGCCACGCGGCCGAGGCGCGAGCGCGCATCCTGCCGGACGACCATTACAACCTCGCCCGTCTCGAATCGGTGTGCGGGAACGCCGACGCCGCCTTCGAGCATCTGCGCCGCGCGGCGGCCGATCCAGATTTCGATCGTGACTGGGCGCGGCGAGACCCGGATTTTGAGTGGATTCGCGAGGATCCGAGGTTTGGGGAGATAATCGCATCAAGCGCCTAACGCGCTCCGAGCGCGTTAGGCGCCGGCTTGAATCTCTGACACTACTGACACTACCGATACCCATGACCCCCTCTAACCACTTCCACACCATCGTCGCCGGCGTGGGCGGCATGGGCAGCGCGGCGTGCTACTACCTGGCGCGGCGCGGCAAGCGCGTCCTTGGCCTCGAGCAATTCGACATCCCGCACACGCGCGGCAGCTCGCACGGCTACACCCGCATCATCCGCCTCGCCTATTACGAGCATCCGTCGTACGTCATGCTGCTCAAGCGCAGCTACGAGCTATGGCACGAGATCGAGAAGGTCGCGGGCGAGAAGCTGCTGCACTACACCGGCAGCATCGATGCCGGCCCGGCCGAAAGCTGGGTGTTCAAGGGCGCGCTGCAGAGCGCGATGCAATATGACCTGCCACACGAAGTGCTGACTGGCAAAGAGATGGCCGAGCGCTTCCCCGGCTATCGCTTCCCGCACGACATCCTCGCGCTGTATCAACCTCAGGGCGGCTTCCTCACGCCCGAGCGCTGCATCGTGGCCTACGCCAACGCGGCGATGGCGCTGGGCGCGGAGATTCACGGGCGCGAGAAAGTGCTCGGCTTCGAGCCGACCGCGACCGGCGGCGTGCGCGTGCGCACCAATCGTGGCGAATACTTCGCCGATTCGCTCGTCGTCACCGCCGGCGCGTGGGACGCGCAACTGATGCCCTTCCTGCGCGGGCTGGCCGTGCCGGAGCGGCAGGTGCTGGCGTGGCTGCAGCCGCACCGTCCCGAACTCTTCCAAACGACCAACTTCCCTGTCTTCAACTGCTTCGTGCCCGAAGGTCGCTTCTACGGCTTCCCGATTCACGGCGTGCCCGGCTTCAAGTTCGGCAAATATCACCACTTCGAAGAGCGCGGCGATCCCGACCGGCTGATCTACGGCGACGAAGGCGAGCCGCGACCCGACGACGAAGCGATGCTGCGCGACTTCGCCAGCCGTTACTTCCCCGACGGCGCCGGCCCGACCATGACGCTGGCCGCGTGCATGTTCACCAACACACCCGACGGCCACTTCATCATCGACCAGCACCCGCAATACCCGCAGATCTGCTACGCCTCGCCGTGCAGCGGCCACGGTTACAAGTTCGCCAGCGTGATCGGCGAAATCATGGCCGAGCTGGCCGACCTCGGCTATTCGCGCTGGGACATCTCGCTGTTCCGCGCCGACCGCTTCGGCGTGCCGACATCGCATTTGTTCCGCGACAAGGGGCCGGCGCCGCGCGCGCGGATCGAGCAGCACGATCCGTTTGGGGCAGCAGGATCAAGACCCCAGGGGTCTCTCCATCGCGCAGGGCAACAGCGGGTGTCCAGACCCCTAGGGGCTGAGCCGGCGCACGACACCCGCGACCCGCGTTATTGGCAACGCAACGCCGTGACGCCGTTTTGGTGAAACTACCGACCGATACCTGAGGCGTTCCGGCGACCAAATGACAGCCGCACCGATGCGAGTTTAGTCACACTTCCTATGATGCAGAAATTCGGACAACCGGCTGCCGATGAACCGGACGAGCAAGCAGAACGCCACGAAGCGCAGGCCGATGACGCGCGCACGCCCTTCGACGACGAGCTGGAGCTATGGATCATCGCCAGCTCGACCTGAGGCGGCGTGGATCCGGATACCGGGCGCGTGTCGTCCGGCTGTTGATATTTAGCGCAATCGGCAAATTCGTTCACGGCTTGTTTCGACGCGCTCAGTGTGCTTTTTAACCTTGCAGAGCACCCTGAGTCGTGCACCTAAGCCTGCCACGCCCCCTGAGCCCGTCGCGCCCCCTGAGCTTGTCGCGCCCCCTGAGCCCGTCGCGCCCCCTGGGCCCGTCGCGTGCCCTGAGCTTGTCGTGCCCCCTGAGCTTGTCGCGCACCCTGAGCTTGTCGAAGGGTGCATCCACTAGATGCGCATGCCGGTCTGGGCGTGAAAGAAGTGCAAGCGATCCGGCGGCAGGATCAGCCTGACCGGCTTGTGCAGGGGGATGTCGCGCTCGATCGGCGCGCGGGCGATCAGGCGCGTGCCGCCCACAGTGGCGTGCAGTAACTGCGCGCGGTCCGACGGCAGGCGCTCGACGAACTCGAAGGCGACGCGCAGCGCGTTGGGACTATCGCCGGCATCCGGCGCGTCGTCTGTCTCGATGACGATGTCTTCGGGCCGGATACCGGCGATGATCCGCTGGCCGCGCACAACGAAGTCCAGCACGCGCGGCGGCGGCGTCAGGCGCGCCTGAAGCGCGCTCACCTGTCCGGCTTCTACCAAGCCGTCGAATAGGTTCATCGGCGGGACGCCCAGGAAGCCGGCGACGAACGCGTTGGCCGGCCGGGCATACACGTCGCGATACGTGCCGACTTGCAGCACCCGCCCGCGGTCCATGATCGCCAGCCGGTCGCCCATGATCGTCGCCTCGGTCTGGTCGTGCGTGACGTAGAGCGTGGTGATAGCAAAGCGGTTGATCAGCCGGCGGATCTCGATGCGCGTGGACGATCGCAGTTGCGCATCCAGGTTGGACAGCGGCTCGTCGAACAACAGCAGCCTGGGATTGCGGCAAATGGCGCGCGCGATGGCCACGCGCTGCTTTTGCCCGCCGGAGAGCGTGTTCGGCATGCGCCCCAGCAATGCCTCGAAGCCCAGGCCCATGATCTGCGACGTTTGGCGCACGCGCTCGTCAATCTCTGCCTCGCGCTTGTGCATCCTGAAGAAGAAGGCCAGGTTGCCTTTGCTTTCGAACTGCGGGTAGAGCGCGTAGTTCTGGAAGACGATGCCGATGCCGCGGTCCTTCGGCGGCACGTCGCGCATGTTCTGGTCGCCGTAGAACACCTCGCCGTCGTAGCTCTCCAGTCCGGCGATCACGCGCAGCAGGGTGGATTTGCCGCAGCCGGACGGGCCAAGGATGACCATGCTCTCGCCGTCGCGCACATCGAGGCTCACGCGATCCAACGCCAGCACGCTGCCCTCCGGCGGCGCATCCTCGGCGGTGCGCTCGCGTGGCGGGCGGCCGATCATCCGCGCCTGGCGCTGTTGCTCGCGTAGCGACGGCGCGAGGGCTTCGCCAAAGCGCTTGCTCACGTTGACGACGTGGATGCTTGCCATGTGCGGCATGATAGTGTAGCCTGCCGAAAATCACTTTGTGGTAGGTGAACTATGGCATCGAGCGAGGTGCTCTATCACATCGGGTTCGGGCGGGACGACCTCGGCATGCAGCCGCCAACGTTGGCGTTCTTGAGCGGCGATCCAGACCGGGCACGAATCATCGCCGAGCGCTATCTCACCGGCGTGAAGAAGCTGTCGGAGAATCGCGGGCTGAACAGCTACCTGGGCGAGTTGCCGAATGGGCGGCCGGTGCTCTCGGCGACCAGCGGCATGGGCGCGCCGTCGCTGAGCATCGTGGTGAACGAGTTAGTGCAGGTCGGCATCCGCACCATTATTCGCATAGGCACTTGTGGCTCGATCCAGCCACACGTCAAGCCGGGCAGCATCGTCATCACCAGCGCCGCGCTATGCCGACAGGGCGCGGCCAACGACATCGCGCCGGTCGAGTATCCGGCTGCCGCCGATCCCTTCCTGACTGTGGCGCTGGCCAAGGCCGCACGCGAGTTAGGTGTAGAGCACTACGTGGGCATCACCGCCAGCGTGGATACCTTCTATGAGGGGCAGGAGCGCACCGGCTCGGCCAACCCGCATCTGCTGCGCGCATTGCGCGGCGTCACCGAGGAGTATCGCCGGCTCAACGTGCTGAACTACGAGATGGAGAGCGGCACGCTGTTCAAGATGGGAGGAGTGTACGGCTTCGCGGCCGGCTGCGTATGCGGCGTGATCGCCCAGCGCACCGAGGGCGAGAACGTCGTGCTCGAGGCCAAAGCGACTGCTGTAGAAAACGCGATCCAGGTGGCGTTGGAGGCGGCGTCGAGATTAGAACACCTTTCGAATTGACGCATACGTCAGGGCATCCGTTGACGCAGGCAACTCGCGCAGCGGGGCGCTCTAAGTGTATGCGCGTATAGGGGCAAAACGCCGCACAGTAGGGCATGGACGCCATTCTGTGCCCCGTGCTCAGCCCCGTTGCGCGGCGATTGGAAATCGCGCGCTACGCAGCGCGAAGTCGCCCTCCGGCGACTGGCAGTCCAAGCCTGTGCAGGCGGACTTTGCCCTGTGTTGCCCGCGACTTTAGTCGCCGGGCAACGTGAAGCCTGCGACTACCCATGGATCGCGACTCGGTCCGCGCAGGCGGACTTTGCCCGCTGTTGCGCGGCGATTGGAAATCGCGCGCTACGCAGCGCGAAGTCGCCCTTCGGCGACCGGCAGTCCAAGTCTGTGCAGGCGGACTTTGCCCTGTGTTGCCCGCGACTTTAGTCGCCGCAACGGACGCCCACAGTCGCCGGGCAGACACAGCTACAAGCCCACCTCTGCCAGCAGCGGCGCAAGTTGCACCGGCTGGCCGGAGTGCGCCGAACGCCGGATGGCTTCTAGCACACATATCGTCTCGATGCCCTCTTCGAGATCCGGCGAGTAAGGGCGGTCCTCCAGTAGCGCCTCGGCGAAATACTCGGCGTAATTGGCGAACTCACCGTAGTGCATGCCATGCACTTCGTTGTTGAAGTAATAGGCGCGCTTGCCGTACAGAGGATCCTCGATGATGTCCCCGTCCGGCGAAGTGTGGATGTAGCGCATGTCATGATACTGGGCCATGCTGGTGCCCTGCGAGCCATAGAGCATCAGTTCGATGGCGTTGCGCGCGGACGGCAGGTCATGGAGGCCATAATGCCCCATAGCGCGACCGATGCGCCCATCGCTGCTGCGCAGGTTGGCGGCATAGATGTCGAATCCGGCGCCGTATTTCTGGGCCAGCGACGAGCGGTATCCGAGAGCATGCACCTCGACGATGTGACCCAGATACCAGCGCACCAGGTCTACTGGATGGCTCAGGCACAAGAAGGCCCAGTCGGTGGTCGTGGCGGCCCAGGGACTCTTGTCATAGTACCAATCCATGCGATGGATGTAGTGAGCGTCAACGAATTCCAGCGCGCCGATCTCGCCGCGCTCGAATGCACGCCGCTGTCGCCGGAAGGATTCGAAGAAGCGCGTGCTCTGGCCGACCATCAATTTGCGGCCTGTGCGCCGGCCAGCCTCCAACACGCGCCGCGCGTCATCGAGCGAGTTGACCAGTGGCTTAGTGCAGATCACATGCTTGCCGGCTTCGAAGGCTTGAACGATGTGTTGACCGTGCAGGTGGTCGGGTGTGTAGATGCACACGATGTCCACATCACGCCGCGCCAGCATCTCCTCGTAACGCGTGGTGTAGAACAAGTCAGGACAGACTGCGCGGGCTGCGGCGATCTTCTCCTCGCGCAAGTCGCACCCTGCGACGGCGCGAACATGCGTTGTGCGCAGCCGGCCGATATCCCTGGGATCCGTCGCCGGATCGCGCGGCACGGGTTGGGTGAGCGCCACGAGCATCGTGCGCCCCTCATGCAGGCCGAGTACGCCGATTCCAAGTGAGTGGCTCATATCAGGGTGATCAGACGCGATGAACTGTGGCCCACACGTCGCGATGCGCGTCGAGGTCGCGCGTGACTTTGCGGCCTAGCTCAAGGTCGAGGTAGAGCGTGGCGATCTCATAAGGACGCATCTCGACGGTGACTGCGCTCCACGTGCTTAGGCCGGCGAGCGGCGGCTCTGCAGGCGTGGGCGTCAGCCGGCTGATGGTGTCGCCGAGCAGATTGGTCTTTCGCGCATCCGCGATGGTGCTGGGAAGACGCAGTTGCACCTGCGTGGCCTGGCCGTTGAACTCGACGAGCCGCAACACGTAGGGATACCGAATATGCTCGAGTGCCGCCTCTCGGTAGAACGCGGTGACGGCGACGTTGTCCGCATCGCTCCACACACATCCAAAGGCGGGAGGCAGCCGGTGAGGTTCTCGCCCCGCGCGTTCATCGTTCGCCTTAGGGAAGAAGCAAATGACCGGCCGGGTGAATTCTTGCGCCAGCTTCCAGCGCTGTGCATGATCAATGCGCCCATGAGGTATCAGGCGAACGCGCACATCGAGCTGATCGTGGAAGAAGTCCTCATCCCACGGGTCATACATCGTCAAGATGTGGAATAGATCATCGCTATTGCGAAGAAAGGCCTGGCTTCCATCATGCAAAACCAGCAGCCCACGTTCGCCGTTGCCGGCGCTGCCGTCCACCAAGTCAACGAGCTGCAGCGCGGTGAACGGGTTGTGCACCTCCTCGAACCATTGCTTCGAGGTCATCCAATCGCCGGTGGGATATTTCTTGAGATATTTGCCGCCGGGCGCGATCTCGCTTACGCCATATGGGTGATCGTGGATGAGCGTGTATGGGAACCGCACGGCCACTCGCGTGCGCAGCGCTGCATTCATGCCGCCGTCCGGCCGGGGGAGATTGCGCGCTGCATAGCGCACATCTATGGCATCCCGCTCCGGCGCCAAAGCGACCGTGATGGTCACGAGCGCGTTGTCGCAACCGAATCTGTTGATGTGGATGGCTCCGTCTATCAGGCGCACGTCTGCGCGCTCAAAGCAATCGGTCGCACCGTGGCGCGTCATGAGTAATTCAGCTATCGGCTTTCCGGCATCTAATGCGCCATCGGGGAAGGCCGCGCTTGTGATCTGCGTAATGACGCCGCGAGCGCGGTCAACGGCCACGGAGAGCATGCCGCGCCTGAGCGTCACCGTTGCAGCGTCTTCGATCTGCTCGACGAGCGACAGACCGTCGGCGGATGTCTCCGCGGTAATCGCACGATAACCGAATGGCGGTAGGTCGCGCAGGTGAAACCTCTGCCCGGTCTCCGGGTGAGTAACGACGGCGTCTCTTGACCACCCGAGCGGATTGTAGGCAATGGCGCCGCCGGCGCGTCGGCATATGGATTGCATCGTGCGGGCGATCACGTGCTGGCTTAGGCCCAAGCTGCGCTCATAGGAGCGCACGCCGATGAATCCGCATAGTCCCTCGCATTCGTCGTTGTCGTGGTGCTGAGCAGCCAGCAGCTCGCGCCAAGCCTCCTCTAGTTCCCAGACCGGGTAAACGTCCCAGCTCGGATAGGGTCGCCCGAAGAAACCGGCCATGGCCGAGATTGACTCGGCAGCCAGTAGTTGGTGCTCGCTTTCGCGGCTGAAGCGGCGCATGCGATCGCCGTTCTTTCCCAGGCTCATGCCATGGAAGACGTCGCCCAGCGTATACCGTCTCGGCGTGGCAAGCGCTCGTGCCGAATCGAGGAACTCAGATAGGGTGACCGGTCGAATGTCGAAGCGAGGGTCGGCCAACAAGGCGCGCAAGGGCGGCAGGATGACTTCCGCGCGGCACATCCAATCTGGCGATGGCATGAGTTCTAGCCACTGCAGGATGAGCGGCGATGCCATCTCGCGCAACTGTGGGCTCTCCAGCAAGCCTTCGAAGTCCTCGGGCCATTGATGCAGGTTGAGCGCGTTGCGCGGGACGGCCAGTAGCCGGCTGCCGTCCATGCCTTCCCACCAGATCGCCGATGTGTGCTCGACGGGCATCACGGGCGTGTGCCACGTCCACTGGAAGAAGAGGGAAGCATATTGATAGCCCGCGCTACACAGGATCTGTGGCAATTGTGGGAAGAAGTCGAACTCTTCTTCCCAAAACGTGCGCGGCTGCACGCCGAGCAGACGCGTCACCGTGCGCACCCCGAAGACGCGCTGCCGGATGTTCGATTCTCCGCCGTGGAACAGCCCATAGGGCTGGCCATACGACGCGCCTACGACTTCGATCTGCCCCTGCTGGACGGCATGGCGCAGCTCGGCCAGCGCTTCGGGCGCCTCGGCCGCCAACTTCTCGTAGCCGATTGCGTCGAAGTTGACGTTGCCTTTGACGCCGGCTTCGCGGCACAAGCGCAGCATGTCGCGGATGGAACTGGGCAAGACATCGTATCCCCACAGCCATTCCATGTCTACCCAGTGCATGTGGTTGCCGAAGGTGTAGTAAAGCGGGATGCGCATAGAAGCAATTGCGAATGATGGTGCGCCGGTCACTTGACTGCGCCGCGCGTCAGCCCACTCACGATCAGCCGTTGGAAGAACAAAACCAGCACCAGTATGGGCACGATCATCACCACGCTCATCGCGCTGAGGAGATCCCACGGCCGGCCGCCTCCGGCTGTGGGCTGGACGGCCAGCTCGACCAAGCCCACGCTCAGCGTTTTGTTCGACCCGCTGGTGGCGAACACCAGGGGATAGATCAGCTCGTTCCAGGCAATGATGAAGTTAATGATTAGCATCGTGACGAGCGCGGGGCGCATGATCGGCAGCGTGATGAACCAGAAAAGCTGAGGCAGGCGGGCGCCATCTATGATTGCTGCCTCTTCGATCTCATAAGGGATTTGACGCAGAAAGGGAACCAAGATCCAGATCGTGAACGGCAAGACCAGTGACGACATCAACATGACAAGCCCGTGGTAGGTGTTGATCAGATTCGTGTTCTTGAACAGCTCGAATAAGGGCACCAGCCCGCCGACTTGGGGGAGCGCCAGCGACATGACGAAGACGATGAAGACGACGTTCGCGCCACGGAACTGGATGCGCGCCAATGCATAGCTGGCCAAAAAGGCCGCGGCAACCGAGACCACGCTGGAACCGGCGGCAAACAGCAGCGAGTTGACGAAGTAACGGGCGAGCGGAATGCTCTCGGCGAGCACTTGGTAGTTCTCGAGCGTGAAGTTGCTGAACCAGTAACGCGGCGGGATGGTGAACAACTCGTACTTCGGCGTAAACGATGACAACACGATCCAGTAGAACGGAAAGAGCACGACGAAAAGGAAGGCGAGCACGGCTGCTGTGAGCATCGCCCGATCGGCCCAGCGCGCTAAACGTGCATTCACAGCGACACCTCCACTTTACGAAACAGCGCGAGCCCGATCACGCTGGCAACGCCGACGACGACGAATAACACCATGCTGATTGCCGAGGCGTAGCCGAAATTGAGCGCCATGAACGCAACTTGATAGATGCGGTAGGCCAGCACTTGCGTGGCGAATCCTGGGCCGCCGCCCGTCATGGCAAACACCAAGTCGAACGCAGCGAGCTGCCACACCACCATGAACAGTCCGATCGTGACGATCTGCGGCATGATCAGCGGCAGCGTGATGTAGAAGAACGCCGAGATGCGGTTGGTGCCGTCTACCCGGCCGGCTTCATACAGGTCTTGCGGGATGCCTTGTAAAGCCGCCAGCAACACAAGCCCGACGAACGGCGTGGACTTCCACACATTCGTGGCGATCACTGCCGCGCGCGCGCCCCAGAAATCCACGAGCCAAGGCACTTTCACCCCGATCGTCCGATGGAGCAAATCGTTGATGATGCCGTATTGCGTATCGTACATCCATCGAAAGCCAACAGCAGCCACGACCATGGGGATCGCCCACGGAATGAGATTCACTGCCCGCACGGCACCGCGTCCGAAGAAGGCGCGATTCAGAATGAGCGCAATCGCCATTCCCAGCGCGATCTCCAGCAGCGTCGAAACCACGACGAAAAGGATCGTGAAGCTGATGCTGCTGGTAACGGCGATGTCCCTGGTCAAAGCCTGAAAGTTCTTCAGGCCGACGAACTGCTGGGGTGGGAAAGCGGGATTCCAATCGTGGAAGCTCAGCCAGATAGTGTTGAAGAAAGGATAGACGGCGGTGAAGAGTCGCAGGCCAATCGCCGGCAGCAACAGCAGGCCGATGAGGGTGGCGTTGCGCCGCATGCGTTGCGTCAGGCGAAACCGCGCGGCTCGCGCGGGCATGGGCGCAAGCGTTGTGGAAGATTGCGTCATTTAGGATGCAGCGTAGGGCGTCGAGCCCTCAGGCGGGGGACTGGGCTAAAGCCATGTCCGCCGCATCGAGGCTCGACGCCCCGTTGTTGATTTAGGAGCGGCTATCCTAGCGCTGCGATGCGTTCCTTGCCTTGTTGCATGGCTTCGGCCAACGAGATTTGCTTTGTGAGATACAGCGTGGCGACGTCATCTACGACGGATTGCGCCTCGGCCACCTTGGGATGGAAGGGGCGCGGCGACGGCACGTTGGCCTCTGCGTATCGCTGCATGTGGACGGCGAGGCCCTCATTGCCCATCACTGCCATGATGGACTTGCGAGGCATGACGAACCAGCTCTGTCCCTTGGCGAGGATCGGCGCGTTCTCGTTGTTGGTGATGAAGGCAATCAGATCGAGCGCCTCGGGCTTGTTGGGCGCGAACTTGGGCACGGAGAAGCCCCATCCGCCCCACCACGACTTAGCGCCGGCCGGGCCGGCCGGTGGCAGCGCAATCTCGGCTCTGCCTTCCTTGTACCAGTCCTTGTTGCCACGCGCCACATCCCAGAAGAACGGCCACTGGCGCATGAAGGCCACGTGATCCTTCATGTATTCCTCGTTCTGTTGCGTGTAGTCCATGGAGAGCGTGGTTTCCGGCATGATCTTGTGAGTGTGGATGAGGTCATAGGCGAACTGGAAAGCCTTGGCCGTCGCATCGTCGAACGCGAAGAGATTGCCGCCGCTCTGAGCCGCAAGATAGGCCATGTAAACGAAGGCCAGCCCGGGCTTGATCAATGCCTCCATCGTGCCAAACACCGGCGGATTGGTGAATTCCTTGCCGATCGCCACGACCTCATCCCAGGTCTTGGGCGGTTCGATCTTCCGCTCGTCAAACCAGTCCTTTCGATAGAAGGTGTAGCCGATGGCGAACTCATGAGGGACGCGATAGCGCTTGCCTTCGAAGCTGTGCCACACTTCGATCTGCTGCTTGAATGACTCGGGGAAGTCGTCCCATGTTTCTTGAGGGATGACTTCGTCGAGCGGCTCCATCCAGCCGGCGCGGTAGAACGCAGGGCCGGAGTCGTCCGCGTCGCTCATCACGTCCACCGGACTGACGCCGGACTGAAACGCAGGCGCATACTTGGTGATCATCTCGTTGCCGGTGACCGGTCCGCTTTCGAGGGTGACCTTGTGGCCAGTTCGCTCCTCCCATTTCGCCAACACCGGCTTCATCGCGTCATGAGCGAATCCCTGAATCGCGAGCACGAGTGTCTTGCGGCCAGTATCGGCAGCGGGAGCTTGGGTGGGGGACGGCGCTGCAGGCTGTGCCGGTTGCTGAGGGACGCGCGCGGGTGGCACGGCGCATGCGCTCAGTCCAACGCCCATGCTCAGGCTGCCTGCTGCTAGTCCGGCGGCCTTGAGAAATTGGCGCCTTGAGATTCGGGTCACAGGTTTGCTTTTCACGTTTTGCCTCCTGGCTTGCTGAAATTTTGTGGCAAAAACGCCACTGCTAAAACTCCTCAACCCCCCGCTCGGCTCGAGTTGCTAGGCGATCGCCCGGCAGCTCTCGCGTATGACCAGCCGAGTGGGCAGGACGATGCGGAACGGTTCAGTGCGCCCCGCGGTGATGCGTTCGATCAGCAGTGATACGCTCACGCGCGCAAAGTCTGCTTTGGGCGGGGCGACTGTGGTCAGCGGCGGACACGTCGTTGCTGCGACCGGTATGTCATCGAATCCAACGATCGAGATGTCGTCTGGAATGCGTCGCCCCGCTCGCCACAGATGGTTCATCGCGCCGATCGCCATCCGGTCGTTGGCCGCAAACACGGCCGTGAGATGTGGGCAGCGTGATAGCAGCTCGGCCATGACCCGCGTGCCACTTTCGTAGGTGAAGTCGCCTCGGATGACGAGTTCCGAAGGCAGATGGACGCCTGCCTCTTGCAAAGCTCGGCGCAGGCCCACGATGCGGTCTGCGCTCGGCGTCTCATCGCGCGGGCCGGCGATGCACCCGATCTGCCGATGACCTAACTCGATCAAGTAGCGGCCGACGAGGTAACCCCCTTGCTCGTTGTCGGTCAC
This sequence comes from Candidatus Roseilinea sp., assembly GCA_025055235.1. Classification (GTDB taxonomy): domain Bacteria; phylum Chloroflexota; class Anaerolineae; order J036; family Brachytrichaceae; genus JAAFGM01. The sequence continues at coordinate 44,966 of JANWYN010000134.1, forward strand.
AACCTGGTCAATCGGTAGATCGCTCAACTCGCGTGCGACCGTGACCACGGGGATGCCGGCTTGTAGGATGGCATTGAACCGCTCGCGCCGGTTCGCAGCCGAGATCAAGATGATGCCGTCCACGCGTTTGGAGAGCAGCGCTTCGATGTAGGCGGCCTCCTTTGCCTCCGACATGTCGGAGTTGCACAGGATCACGCTGTAGCCTTTGGCAAAGCCGGCGTCTTCGACGGCCCGAGCGAGTTCTGCGAAGTAGGGATTAGAGTTGTCCGGCACGATCAGGCCGATTGTGCGCGTCTCGCGACGTCTCAGACTGCGCGCCAGGGTGTTAGGCCGATAGCCGAGTTCGGCGATCGCCTCCGTCACTCGCTGCCGCGTGGCGGGGTCAACGTAGCGTGTCTGGTTGATCACGTGTGACACGGTCGTGGCGGAGACTTGAGCCAGATCGGCGACGTCTTTTATGGTAACCATCGGTGGGCAATCGTTTGCGCAAACGGTTGCTCAGTATCCTACAGAAATCTCCTCGCTTGTCAATCGGTTCTTTTTGGGTTCGGATGGCGCATTCGCCAGGAGCGGCAAATTCGAAAGAACGGTATCCGAGTCTTATGGTAATTTAACCTTGCTGAGTCATTATCTTGAGCGTGGGTCGAAGGAGAAGGTCTCACTTCTCAATGTTTGGCGGTATCCTCCAAACAAGATAAACCTATGTATCGCTTTCGAGATCGTTCCCAGGCCGGCCAGTTGCTGGCACGGCGATTGCGTCGCTACGCCGGGCGCAGCGATGTCGTCGTGCTGGCGCTGCCGCGCGGTGGCGTGCCGGTGGCCTATGAGATCGCCAGCGCCCTGAAGGTGCCCATGGATGTTTTCATCGTGCGCAAGTTGGGCGTGCCGGGCGAAGAGGAGCTGGCGATGGGCGCCATCGCTTCAGGCGGCGTGCGCGTGCTCTCGCGCGAGTTGATCGAGGAGCTAGGCCTGACCGACGAGGACGTTGAGCGCGTCGCTGCCCGCGAGTTGGCCGAGCTACAACGGCGCGAGCGCGTTTTCCGGGGCGATCGTCCCTTCCCAAATCTGGAAGGGCGCATTGTGATCCTGGTGGATGACGGCATCGCCACCGGCGCGACGATGCGCGCCGCGATTCGCGCCGTGCGCGCGCACCGGCCGGCGCGGGTGAGCGTCGCCGTGCCGGTTGGCGCGCCGCAGGCCCTAGAAGCGCTCCAGGACGAGGCGGATGAGTTGATCTGCCTGCTTTCTCCCGAGGTGCTGATGGGCATTGGCGCGTGGTATCAAGACTTCAGCCAACTGACCGACGCCGAGGTCATCGCCTACCTGCAACGCGGGCATGCCGATGCTGTGAGCGCAGGCGAGCAGGCGCAAGCGGCTCTTTAGCGAAGGGCGTGTTGCGCCCGCGCTTCTTCGATCAACGCCTGCTTGAGATCCCACAACTTCTGGCTAAGCGAGACGTGATAGGTGTGGGGGTTGATCAGGCGGCGCACGCCTGCATCCAACCGCTCGATGTCGCGTTGCCGGATGACGCGCATCTCCTCGATCGTGGGCAAGTCATAGACCAGTTTGCCCTCTCGCAGCACCTCGACCAGGAGCGGCTCGAAGCTCGAAATTTCGTTCTTGCGCAGGCTGCGGAACTTGGTGTGGTCGGTCGGGTGGCGCAGGGTAAGCCATTCGAGCTGGCGCGGGTCTTCGTCGTGCAAGCACAGCAAATCGGCCGTGGCCATGCCACGCTGATCATAGAGACGCCACACGGTTTTGTAGCCCGGGTTCAACGTCTTCACCGGCGTCTCGGAGATTTTGATCGCCGGGACCCAGCTTCCATCGCGCTCGATCGAGACCAACTTGTAAACGCCGTCGAGGGCCGGGTCGCCGGATGATGTGATCAGGTTCGTGCCGACGCCGTAGACCAATCGCGCGATCACCTTCTCTGCGTCCACGCCGTAGCGCCGCGCTTCGTCGCGGATTTGCGACGTGATCTGCCAGATCACCAGCTCGTCGAGCTGGTTCGAAAGCACGATCGAGGTATCAGGGAAGCCGGCCTCGTCCAGCATCTTAGCCGCCTGAATGCTCAAGTAGGCGAGGTCGCCGGAGTCGAGGCGCACGCCGACCGGCTTGTGTCCTTTGCGCCGCAGCTCTTCGAACACTTTGATCGCGTTCGGCACGCCGCTCTCCAGCGTATTGATCGTATCCACGAGTAGCAGGCAGTCGTCCGGATAAACCTCGGCGTAGGCGCGGAAGGCGTCGAGCTCGCTGCCGCCCATCGCGATGAAGGCCTGCACCATGCTGTGAGCATGGGTGCCTTTGGGCGGGAAGCCTAATACATGCGACATGCCGGCGTTCGATGAGAAGTCGGCGCCGCCGATGAGCGCGGCACGCGTGCCGGCGTTCGCGCCGCGATCCTGCGCGCGGCGCATCCCGAACTCCAGCACCGTCCGGCCTTGGCTGCTCTCACGGATGCGCGCCGCTTTGGTCGCGATCAGCGTCTGGAAGTTGAGCTGATTGAGCAGCGCGCTCTCGAGCAGTTGGGCAGCCGCCATCGGTCCTTCGACGACGGTGAGCGGCGCATGTGGGTGCACTACGTGGCCTTCGGGGATAGCGCGCAGGGTGATAGCGTCGAAGTTGCCGTAGCGCTTGAGCCAGTCCAGGAAGTCTGGCCCGAACAAAGGGTTGCCGGCGCGCGTCTTTTGTGCCCTCAAGTAGGCCAGGTCTTCGTCGCGGAATCGCGCGTGCCGCATCCATTCGATCAGCGTGCCCAGGCCGGCGTTCACGCAGTAGCCGGCCTGGTGTTTGCCGTAGTCCGGGTAGCTGCGGAAGAAGTGATCGAACTGCGCGCGTCGTTCGTGGATGCCGGCGCGGTAATACAACTGCGCCATGGTCAACTGGTACTGGTCGGTGAACAAGATGCCCTCGGCAATGTCTCGATGGCTGGGTTTCATTTCCGTGATCCTTTTGTTACATGAGAATGATAGGCGATGAGATCGTTTGTGGCACTTTCTGCAACTAAGTAGCGCTGTCCGAGATACAACAGAAACGATCTTTCGAGGTTATAGCCTCGATAGGAATCCGTATCCGCTTTGCCTACGCGGTATATCGTAGGCGCAGAGTTGTGCTTATCGGTGGGCTGATGTTCTATCATTCTGCTCCGGCTTGCGCAATCTCGCTATCTTCGTTGAGGCCGTCCTTGGAGCAATACGTCTTCATCAAAGGCGTGTTGATCCTGAGATTCATTGCTCACAAGAGATACGATGTCTCCTAAATCGCAACCGTTCGGGTAAGTGGGGGATGGTGAAAGCATGATAGAAAGGTTCTGCACACGGGCATCGGTGTTATGGCCGAGTGCTCAACTCTGGATATCCGCGGCAACGGCAGCAGTGACTCTAATCACTACTTTGACATTCGCGCTGCCCATATCGCAGCGGCACAATGTGCATCTGCTGGCCGACGTTTCACTGGCGCAAGCGATACAGATTTCTGAGTCCGGTGCAGTAGTCCCTCCTGCTGACTGGCCGCAATTAGGCCGCGACGCCCAGCGCACGAATTATTCGCCGCAGCAGATCAATCCGCCGTACTGCTACGCTTGGAAGTGGTATGGAGTGCCTATGGCCTCTCGCGCCCAGCCGGTCGTCTCTGCCGGTCGGTTATTCATTGGCGGCATGGATGGCGCAATGTATGCGCGGGATGCAACAACCGGCGCAGAATTGTGGAAGGTGCAGACCGATGGCCCGATCCGTCATTCCGCCGGCGTATTGGGCGATGTAGTAATTTTCTCCTCGCATGATGGCTTCACGTATGCGTTAAATGCCGCCACCGGGTCTCAATTGTGGAAGACTGCCACCGGCCCGAGCGCTACTGCACCGTTGATTGACGCAGCGCGCGGATGGGCCTATGTTGCCTCGACGTCGGGCAATTTAACTGCGCTACGCGCTAGCGATGGCGCAGTTCAGTGGGTCTTCAACGCAGGCGCACCAATTCTTACCTCGCCTGCGTTGAGCGCCGATGGATCGCGGGTGTATTTCGGCAGCGAGGCCATCGAGGCACTCGCTGTCAACGCCCAGACAGGCGCACTAACTTGGCGCAGGCGGCTGCAGGGACAAAGTCTCTCGGAACGTTACCCTGTGGTAGCCGGTGGGGCTGTGATCTACCGCTCGCAGCCGTTGTATTTCTTTCACCATTTACTGCATGAAGGTGATTCTGTGATGGACTCAGCCGGCCCGCGCGAATCCGACTGGGCAGCGGACTGGGCCAAGGTGCGTCCGAAGATCTTTGACTATTTGGCCGCACAGCCAAGTAAGCAGACCTTCTTCGTACTCAATGAGACGACTGGCCAGCTGAGCGGCATAGCCCCCGTGCTGTATACCTACGGGAACAACGATCCGCCTAATGTTCCAGTGATTCGTGGGCAGGAGGTCTATGTTACTTATCGCGCTCGTCACGGTATCCAAACGGACGGTGGTTCAGTGCACGTGAGCAGCAAATATGATGCCGAACTGGGACGTATGAGTCTGGCGACGCTCGATATCGTCGGTTTGCGCCAGTTGAACTATCCTGCATACAACGCAGAGTTCCGTATGACCTCAGATGAACCCGCCATGCTGACCATGGGGGGAGATATTCTGTTCGTGGATAACTGGGAACGTTTGGGCGGGTTGAACGTGCGCACAGGTCAACTGGTGCACGTAGGCCATGTCTCCAATGTCTGGCCAGAATGCTATGCAGGCGATACCTGTGGTCCGGGTGGGCCTAATCCGTTCTTCCCACTGAGTGGCTCAGGACCGGCCTATCCCTTTCCTTGGCCGCGTGTTACCGACGGCATGTCGCGCAGCGGCGTGGTGATTGCGAACAACATGCTGTATTGGCGTGTGATCGAAGGGGGATTGGCTGGGGTTAAGTCCGGCGAGTGTGGCGCGCCCAAAGTGTGGCTATCGCCAGCGCCGCAGACAACGTCTGCAACTCTCCCTGCTTCTCCCGATTCACCTGACCCAACAAGTATTGCTGCTGTGGGGCAACGTGTCATGTTGCCCATGGTGAGCACCAGCGTTCCCCTTACGCAATACATCGTTGTTGATCTAACGACGCCGGTGAGCAATCCGCCGAGTGACATGGTCGAGCGCTTGCGTGCTGAGGTGCACGCGATGCTGCAACTGGCGAACGGCCAGCACTTGCTTCCGTTCTATCTTGAGCGAGGCTTCAGCAATACAAGCGTGTGGCCCTACAACGCCTCGAACTGCAGTGGTGAGCCTTTCTGTGTGGCCCACATCGGCGTTGGTGCGCGCGGTAATGTCTTCTGGCATGACCCGGGCGAGTTTTTGCTCACCATGGCGCAGGCCTACCCTTATTTGGATGCGCAGTTGCAGGCAGATGTGCGCGCCTATGTCTCTGCAGAGATGAAGCGTTACCCGCCGCTTCTAGATTTGCCATACGGTGGTGTGTGGCTGACTCAGGGTGTGGCGCGAGAAAGATACGAGGTGCCGTTCCGAAGCCAGTTGGGTAACTGGCCACCTGTGGGCGCAAATATTAGCGCGATTTACGCTGTGTGGTTATGGGCCAAGAACACCGGGGACTGGACCTACGCGTGTGCCAACTGGCCTCAGGCAAAAGCGCTGTTCAGCGCGCGTAGAGGAACGATGCGCTTCTACTCCGACATTGCAGGAGCAATTGGCTATGCGCGCCTAGCTAGAGCGCTACGCGAACGCGCCTGCACCGGAGTGACAGAGGCTGACGTATCGGCCGGCATGTCGGCCGCTGTGAGTGCAATGAGTGCCGGTGCAGGATCAACGAACTTCAACGCATGGGCTAGGCGAGCTGAGCGCGATTACCTCGATCCACGCGACTTCGCCACAGGATACTCCCTCCCCGTTTTCTTCGGAATGACGCCAGAGGTGGGCCGGTTCTTGCGCGAACAGACCGGCGGTGCAGCAATGAATTACCTGAACAGCAAACAAACGGGCAACGGCGTATTGTGGTGGTATCTCACGCGCGTCGGCGTGCATGCCGAGCACGGTGAGTCTTCGTTCCTACTGCCTTGGACCGGCTGGTCTCACTTTCTGGCGCGAGCTTACATCGCAGGGGATTCGCAGGCAAATCTGCGCAAGTGGCTCGACCGCCCTTGGGCCGTAGGCGACCTGTACTCGATTCAGAAGATCGTGGCAACGATCCACGCGCGCTGAGCGAAGCGCTCGTGTCTTTGTCCCTCGCCGAACGATTAGCCTGAACTATACCCACGTCGAGTAGCTGCAAAAGGTGTGATGCTCTATCCTCCGCGGCAAGTTGCCATCCGATCCAGTCAAGGTTCTTGGAGGGTGGCTGGAGGAATATCACACCGATGGACGCTAACATGCTCAATGCGCTCTCAAATCAAATGGCCGACGCCGTTGAGCGCATCGCCAAATCGCTCGTCATGGTAAATGGCCGGCCGCGCCAGCCCGCGACCGGCATCGCCTACGCCGGCGACTTTGTGCTGACCGCCGATCACGTGCTGGAGCGCGAAGACAACTTGACCGTGCAGACGCACGACAACCGCGTCCTCGGCGCGCAGATTGTCGGTCGTGATGCCTCGACCGACCTCGCCGTGCTGCGTGTGCAGGGGTTGAGCGTGCCGGTGGCTGCTGCGGCCGCCGAGGCGCGCGTAGGGCAGATCGCACTGGCCGTCGGCCGGCCATCCCCCGATGGCGTGATGGCCAGCCTGGGCATCGTGAGCAAGATCGGCGGGCCGGTGCGCATGGGCCGCAGCAGCGCGACCCTGGAGCGATACATCCAGACCGACGCCACGCCTTATCCTGGCTTCAGCGGCGGCGCCTTGGTGGACGCGACCGGCGCGGCGTTCGGGCTGCTGACCACGGGTTTCGGTCGCGGCGCAGCGATCGTCATTCCGATGGACGTCGCCTTGAAGGTCGCCGGCACGTTGACGAAGCAGGGCTACGTCAAGCGCGGCTACCTCGGCATCGTCAGCCAGCAGGTGAAGCTGTCGCCGGCCCAGCGCAGCGATGCGCAGGAGTACGGCTTGCTCGTCGTGCGCGTGGAGGAGAACAGCCCGGCGGAGAAGGGCGGCCTGCTCATCGGCGACATCCTGCTCGCCATCGAGGGCCAGCCGATCAACGACGCCGACGATCTGATCGCAGCACTGCAGGGCGACCGCGTCGGCAAGCCGGTAGCCGTCCGCGTGAGCCGTGGCGGCGTTGCGCAGACGCTCACCGTCGTCGTCGGTCAAAAGAGCTGAGCGCAGCAATGAAGCCATCTCCATCGGCAGCGGCTCAAGCGTTCGCCGACGTGATCGCGGCTGCCAAGGCCAGTGTGGTGCAGATCCACACGGGTGGACGCGGCATCGGCGCGGGCGTGATCTGGCGCAGCGACGCCGCGCGCAGCGAGATCATTACCAACGCGCACGTGGTGGCCGGCGCGGCGCGCCGCAACGGCGCCGGCCTGCGCGTGGTCACTGCGGATAACTGCATCATTCCGGCGCGGGTGCTGGCCGGCGACCCTCAGCTCGACCTAGCGCTGCTCGGCATAGACATGGGCGGATTGCCGGCGGCGAAGATCGGCGACTCCACCCGGCTACGAGTGGGCGAACTCGTTTTCGCCATCGGCAACCCGTGGGGGCAAGCCAGCGTCGTCACCTCCGGCATCATCAGCGGCCTCGACAGCATGACGATGCGCGGGATGGGACGCACCGCGCCGTACATCCGCTCGGATGTGCTGCTGGCGCCGGGCAACAGCGGCGGCCCGCTGCTCGATGCAACCGGCGCGGTCATCGGCATCAACGCCATGATCTTCGGCGGCGACCTGAGCGTGGCCATCCCCAGCCACATCGTCGCTGAATGGATCGCTGGCGGCAATTGGCTGTGAAGTAGACTTTCGAAGTCTCAGGAACTTCGGCAGTCCGTTCGCAGTCATTCATGCCGCGCGTCTTCATCGTCGCCCCGACGCCTGCGTTGCGCGCCGGTCTGCGCGCGCTGCTCGCGCAGGCCGAGCCGGCGTGGGAAATCGCCGGTGAAGCGCCCGCGATCGCGCATGACGAGATGCGCGCGGATGCCGACCTGTTCTTGCTGGCCGATCCCGATCAGCTCTTGCCGCTGGCAGGCGCGTTGTCCGGCGGGCGCGACCAAGTCATTGTAGTGCTGGCAGACGACGCAGCCGCAGCGGCAGCCGTGGCGGCGCTGCGCGCGTTACCGCTGCGCGGGTGGGGCGTTGTGCCGGCGGATGCCTCGGCAGAAGAACTGCGCGCGGCGTCGCTGGCTGCGCTGCAAGGGATGGTTACGCTGCCGGCGCACATGGCCGATCAACTCGGCGCGCTGCCGGCCGCTGCGCAGCGGGTCAGCCGGGCGGAGGAAGCCGAACCGAAGCCGCTGCTCACGCCGCGCGAAGTCGAGGTGCTGGAGTGGGTGAGCCGCGGCCTGCCGAGCAAGATGATTGCGCACGAGCTAGGGGTGAGCGAATCCACGATCAAATTCCACCTCTCCTCGATCTACGCCAAGCTCGGCGTCGCCAGCCGCACCGAAGCGGTGAGCCGGGCTGCGAAGCTGGGGCTGATCACGCTCTGATCAGCGCGCCGCCGTCTCGAATATCGGCGCAAGCAGGTTGTCGGTCGGCGCGTAATCATCGGTCAGGATCACGCCGTCGCCCATCGCCTTGACCCGGTCGCGCTCTTCCGGCGTGGCGATCCACTGGTTGATGTTGCGTATGCCATCGCCGCCGTCGAAGCTGCGCAGCCGCTCGAGGTCAATCGGCTGGGGCGAAGCGAGCACAATGAACGTGTTGCGTGTCACGTCCGTCCAACGCCGGCCCACCGGTATGAAGTAAATCCAATCGAACGTCAGGCTGAGCGTGCGCAGCATGGCCGAGACGAACGGCAGATCACCGCCGTCAATCAGGTTGAGCATGTAGATGCCGTCGTCGGTCAGGTGCCGGCGCACGAGCTGGTTGAACTCGTGCGTGGTCAGGTGATACGGCACCGAGAAATCGTTGAATGCGTCGCCGACGATCAAGTTGTAGCGCCGCGCCGGATCGAGTCCCAGCAGAAACAGCCGCGCGTCTTGGTTGGCCGTCTTGATCTTCGTGCTCGTCGGCAGGCCGAGCATCTGGTGGGCGACCTCGGTGACGCCGGGGTCTATCTCGGCCACCTCGATGATCGAGCGAGGATGCACGACTTCGATGTAGCGCGGCAGGGTGTAGCCTCCGCCGCCGATGAAGAACGCGTCAATCAGGTCGTATTCCTGCGCCATGTAACCCAGCACTTCCGCGCCGACCTGCTCGTAGCCGTAGACCAGCCGGCGCGGGTCGCTGAGCGAGACGTAGCTGTGCACCAGCCGGTCGAGCGTGAGCACGCGGTAGGTCTCGCCGTCGTCGCGCGTTTCGTCGCGCACGCGGATGCAGAAGTAGTCGGTCTCGCGCAGGCAAGGCCCGCGCAGCGTTGCCTGCAGCGGCCCGGCCGCCAGCGCGCCTGCAGCGATCAACGGCACGGCGCTCGCCAGTGCCGGCTTCGCTGCGCCGCTCAGCCATCGCCCGAACAACAGCCCCATCGCGATCAGCGCCGCGCCGACGCCCAGCAGGATGGCGCGCGTGCCGAACAACGAGATCAACACGTAGCCGGTGGCGAAGGTGCCGACGATGCTGCCCAGCGCCGAGGCCGCATAGATGCGCCCGACCGTGCTGCCGCTGCTGTCCAGGTCTTGCAGCGAGAGCTTGACCACGATCGGCGAGATCACGCCGAGCAGGATGCTGGGCAGCAGGAAGATCGCTGTGACGAAGAGCAACATGCGCCCGACGAGCGGCAGCCACGCTAGCGCCGGCAGGCCGCGCTCACCGACTGCGCCGGCCGTGACCAGCACGCTCAAACTGGCCAGGCCGGCCACGATGAACGTCGCACCCAGCAGGCGCCGCGATGCGAAGCGATCGGCCAGCTTGCCGCCGATGAAGTTGCCGATGCTGATGCCGGCCAGGATCACGCCGATCACGCTGGTCCACGTGTAGAGCGACACGCCGACGAAAGGCGCGATCAATCGTCCGGCGACGAGTTCGATCGTCATGATGCACGCGTTGCTGATGAACACGATCAGGCTGGGTCGCCATAGCCAGTCTGCGCTGGGATGCGCCTGTAGCGCTTTGTCCTCGGTCATGGGCGCATGATATGCCATCTATTACCGATTGCTGAGTCAAAGCGTGTTTAGTCCTGGAACCGCAGACATGTCATGCCCGCGCATGCGGGCATCCAGGAAGCCCGGCGCTAAACCACCGGGCTAAG
>JANWYN010000136.1 GCA_025055235.1 Candidatus Roseilinea sp.
CGTCGCAGCAGCGAGTTGTGCAAGCAGGCCGGCGGCGACCAGGTAGGTGTGCAGGCAGGCAGCGGCCCAGGCGAACGCCGCGAACAGATGCTTGGGCTTGGCGCGCGCTAAACCATTCACCGCCAGCCACAGCGCCAGCGCGCTCATCGCCTCGATCGGCCCTTGCAGCCACGCGCCGCGCGCAACCCAGGCCGCCCATATGCTCACGCTCGCGAACAGGCCGGCTGCGAACGCCGCCCATCCGCCGAAGAGCCGCCGCGCCAGGTCGAAGGCGATGACGGCGACCAGCGCACCCAGCATGGCGTTCAGCGCCGTGGCGACGTAGGCGCTGGGCTCGACGGCCGTGAGCAGCGCGTAGAAGTAGCTCGCGCCGGCCGGGTTGGGCAGGTTGATGCTGGCCAGCAGGCTGACGGCAGGCAACTGGTCGAAATGCCCGTCGGCGATCGCTTCGCGGATGAAGATGCCCAGGCCGTGCGGGTAGGCGCGATCGTAGTTCTGGCGCACGTGCTCCAACCCATGCATCCGAAAGGCGAACGCCATCAGTGCGACGGACAGGGCAGGCAGCCACGTCTGCGGCCATCGGCTCCGTGCTGTGCTGCGCTCGCCGGCAGGCGAGATGGGGTTCACTGTGCGCGCGCGTTCTGGCTGGAGTAGACGTCTACGCGCTTATCGCAGCGCAGCTTCGCCGCCGCTGGCCGCTGCGCCCATGAACAGCGCTGCGATGCCGCCCAGCGAGATTAGCGCCGCGATGCCCACGACGACATACATCAGCCCCTTGTAAACCGCCGGCCGGTGGCCGAAGTAGTCGTAGGCGACCTGGCGCACGCCGTTGATGCCGTGCGCCACGGCCAGGACAAGCATCACGGCGTAGTAGGCGCGCCAGATCACCTGCTCGACCGTGACCGGCTGGCCGGTAATGCCCCAACGCAACTGCGTGCCGGCGAACTCGATCTCGTGTGTGCCGATCAGCACATGCTGCATCCAGAAGTGCGATAGCGCCAGGAAGACCAAGGCCAGGCCGCTGTAGCGCATGAACAGCCACATGCCCAGCTCGAAGCGGTTTCGGGTTTGCGGAATCGGCTGCACCTTGCGCACGGTGCGGCCGGGGGTAACGGTTGTGGAAGACATCTCTTTGATGGTTGATGATTGATGATTAATGATTAATGATTGATGATCGGCAAATCATTAATCATCAATCATTACTTGACGCCGTGCGTCACGTAGTAGCTAATGGACTTGAAGGCCATGATGGCGATGGTCGGCGCGAGCAGGATAAGCGTGATGATGACCGACCAGCGGGTGGCGACTTCTTGCTTGTCCCACAGCGACGGGCGCAGCTCGAGGATGGCGATGCGCGTGCCGTTCACCGCGTGGAAGATCAAGCAAGCCGCCAGCAGAATTTCGCCGACCGAGAACAGCGGCGTCTTATACACTGCGAGCATCGCGTCGTGCAGCGGCGGGTTGAAAGCCGCCATGCTCATGCCGAAGATGTGCGTGCCCAGGAAGATCACGACGCCTAGGCCGGTGATGCGGTGCAACAGCCAGAGGATCTGGCCGCTGCCTTTGTAGCGCAGCGATTCGCGCGCGGTGGTAATCAGTGGATTCAACATCTCAATAACCTCTACAAATTCGATCCAATGTTGTGAAGTATATGCCGGTTGGAGCAGGCTTGCGCGTCGCGTAACGCGTAAAACGTAAGACGCAAGACGCAGGACGCAAGACGTGAGACGCCTCTACTCCTCCACCCGAATCTCGCCGATGAACGCGACGTCGTCCGGCGTGCCGGTCTCGAATCGGATGCCGTCGGCGGTGTAAAAGCCGGTCGCAGCGCGCAGCGTGCCTCGCGCATCCGGCGGAATGGTCAATCGGAACGACTCGCGCACGCACTCGCCCGCGTCCCACAGGTCGGTGGGATATTCCCCGTTCAGTGGCGCGTGGTCGTCTTGCGCCACCAGCCGGCCGTCCGCGTCGAGCAGATGCACGAACGCCGTGCCGCGCCGGTCGGTCGGCTGGATCATTTCGTAAGTCAGGGTGGCAGTGACCGTCTCACCTGGGCGCGCCTGCGCCGGCAGTTGCACATCGCGCAGCCAGATGCCGTCGAACTGAGCGAGCGGCGGCTGCCAGAACACCGGGAACGGCAGCGCTTCGCCGATCTTGAAGCGGCCAACGATGGGCGCGACGATTCGGCCTTCGCCATCCATGGCCGGCAGAGCGTTCGTCACGCTGACCGGCCGCGACTCCGTCAGCGGCTCGAACGGGAAGACCGTCACGTTTAGCTTGCCGAGCGCGGGCAGCCGGGCGCACGGCTTCTCCAGCAGGATGTCGTAGGCGTCCACGAACGTATCGCCGGCTTGCCAATTGGTGACGGGATAGTTGCCGAGGTTGGGGAAGACGACGATCGAGCCGAGCACTTCGTTGTCACGCCCCAGCACGCTGACGCCGAAGGCGTGATGCCGGTCGGTCGCGCGGAGCGCGCGCCAGGTCAACTTCACCCGTGCGTAGTGGCGCATGCCCTCGCGGTCGGGCAGTAAGGCCGTCTGTGCTGTCGCGTCCACGAGCTGCACCAGGTCGCCAAAGGTGAGCAGGGCGTTGGCGTCGCTCGGCGCGATGAGGCCGGGCCGGTAGCGCGGCTGGATGTAGGCGAACGGAACGATCAGCGCGAAGGCAGCCAGGCCGGCGGCAAGGGCATAGGGCAGCGCGCGCGCAGCAGGCATCTGTTGTGGGATGAGGGCGCTCCACCCGAAGCCGAGCAGGCACGCATAGGCCGTCAGCGCCGGCATCAGGTAGCGACCCGGCATGAGCGCAGGGTCCTGGTAAAACAGCGCGCGATAGAGCGGCAGAACCATCATCGAGAGGCCGAGGATCAGCAGCACGACGATGGCCGTGCGCAGCGGACGCCCGGCGCGGCGATAGCCGAGGATGCAGCCGGCCGCGCCGGCCAGCGTGAGAATCGCGAACGCCAAATACGCCCACTCCGGCAGGCCGACGTTGCCCCAGCCGAACTTGCCCCAGAACGTGCGGAAGGTGTTGGCGAACAACTGCGGCAGCCATGCGTCGCGAATGGATACCCATACGCCCTCGCCAATGACGCTGGTGGGCGCGACCAGGATCGGGTTGTTCGGGTTACGATCGGTCAGCAGCCGGCCGTAGCGTGCCAGGTTATAGCCGAGGTAGGGCAACGCGATCGCAGCGAACGCGCCGAAGGTCAACGCGCCGCGCCGGAGCAGGTCGCGCGCCGGCCAGCCTTCTCGCCAGGCGATGAACGCGAGCGCCAGCGCCGCGAACCCAATCAACGCCAGCGCGCTGTTCTTGGACAGGAAGGCCAGGCTGAGGGCAAGGCCGAGGAGGAGGTAATGCGTCTTGCGTCCTGGGTCTTGCGTCCTTCTTCTTGCGTCTTGCGTCTTGCGTCCTGGGTCTTGCGTCCTTCTTCTTGCGTCTTGCGTCTTGCGTCCGGCGTCTTGCGTATCAGACAGCGCATGTGATCCACACACGATACGCATCACGCAGTACGCCACCCATGCTCCTGTCGCAGCGACCATCGCGTCGTTGTTCACCATCGCGCCCATGAAGATCACCTGCGGGTTGAAGGCAGCAATCGCCGTGCTGAGCAGCGCCGCCGTCGAGCCGGCGCCGAAGAGCAGGTTGGCGCTCAAGGCGATCAGGTAGACGGTCAGGCCGGTGAGCAGCGCCGAGACGGCGCGCGTCGCGTGAAGGGCGAAGATCGTGCCCTGCCAAGGGAAGGCTTCCTCCGGCTGGCGCAGCATGATGCGGAAGCCGCGCCGGTTCGTGCCGTCAAGCGCGAAGTTGTTGAACTCCGGCTGCACATCGTCGCTGCGGTCGGCCCAGAAGGTCAGCGCCGATGCGATCAGGTAGTACAGCGGCGGCTGGTGCGATTGGTCGAACAGCACTTTGTCTGCAGCGGAGGCGTCCGGCAGGCTGCGCGTCGCAACCACGTGATTGACGTAGGCGAAGTGCCCGGTCTCGTCGTGCGCTTCCCAAGGCGGGTTGATGGCGCCGTAGATCAATGCGAGCGCAACATGCGCCAACACGATCAGCCATTGCAGGCGCGTCGGTGAAGTGCGCGGCATGGCGGGGTCACGTTACCACACCCAGGCGATTGTGGCCTGGCTTCTATAATCCGTCGCGCCGATGACTGCTCATCGCCGAACACACGGACGCGCCCTCATTCTGCTTGTCCTGCTCGCCGCGCTGGCCATTCGTGCCTTCGACCTGGCTGGCCAGAGCCTGTGGTACGACGAAGCATTCTCTGTGCGTTTCGCTCAGCAAAACGACATCCTCGCCCTATTCATCCGTGAGGCGCAATTGAACTTGAATACCCCGCTGCACTACATCCTGCTGAAGGGCTGGATGTTTGGGCTGGGAGACGGCGAGTTCGCCGTTCGGCTGTTGTCGGTGTTCGCGGGCGTGGCGAGCGTGGCGTTAGCGTATCGGTTGGGTGCCCTCATTCTCAACCAATCCTCACTCATCCCGGCGGTGCTCGTTGCCCTCTCGCCGGTCGGCGTGATGGCGGCGCAAGATGTGCGCATGCACGCTTTCGCGAGCTGTCTGAGCCTCGGAGCCACGGTAGCATTTTTGACGGCGCTGCGCAGCGAGAGGCCGGTGCTGTGGCTCACATGGGGCGTGCTCGGGGTGTTGGCTTTCGCGACCCATGTGCTGAGCGCGCTGTTCGTCGGCATACACATCGTTGTGGGCATTGCGTTGCGCCTGGCCGAAGGCAGAAGCATCAGCCGGCCGCATCTCGTCGCTTCGGCAATTACCGGCGTGGTCATCCTGGTCTGGGCCGTGCTGCTGTGGTCGAATCGCGCCAGCTACGGCGTGAGCTACGATGCCTCGGCAGACTGGCCGGCGCTGATGTTGCAGACGGCTGCCGGCCAGGTCCTGCCGCGCTTGTTGCCTGCCGAGTTGGTCGCGCCGGCTGGCGTCGCTGTGATGATCGCGCTTGTGCTGTCGTGCGCCACGTTGATTGTGATGCGCGACCAAGCACAGCTAGCGGGAGCGTTGGCTGCAATCGCGGTCGGATCGTTGATCGCTATGGCAACGTTCTGCGCCGTCGTCGGCAAGTTCTCGCCGCGCTATCCGTCCATCATCGCGCCGATCGTGCTCGCGACCATCGGCGTCGCCATCGCCGTTGCAGCAAAGCGCGGCCGGATGGCGCAGGCACTGGCGCGCGCCGGCTTTGCCAGCCTCGCACTCGGATTCAGCGCGGGATTGCTCACGCTGCGCACCAGCCCACTCTATGCCAACGAAGACTTTCGCGGCGCGGTGGCGCACATCCGCGCGCGCTTGCAGCCGGATGAGCGCGTGTTGCTGGTCTCCGGCCACTTCGCGCCGGCCTTCGAGTACTACTGGACCGGCGCGCCAGACGCCTGGATCGCCCTGCCGCCCGATCCGGTGCTGAACGTGCACAACACGTTGACCTATACGAGCGTTGTGCCGGCAACGAACGCGGCGCTGGCCGGCATGGGTGGTGCCTGGCTGCTGCTGTGGCAGGACGACGTGATTGATCCGACCGGCGTGGCGCTTGCGCTGCTACGACGCCAGTCGCAGGCCTTCGCGCCACAGCCCGACACGCCGCAGTTCGCCGGCTTGCGCTTGCAGCACTATCGCTTCTTCCAACCGTATCGCCCGCTGCCGGAGCAGATCCCGCCCAGCGAGGCTGTGATCGAGCACAACCGCCCAGAAGTTGGGCTGCGCAGCCTGGGCTGCGTGCAGCCTCAGCCGGCCCGCGCCGGCGATGGCTTCATGGAGGTGCAGTGCTTCTGGCAAACGCAACCGTTCGTGCCCCTGTCGGTATACACGAAGGTGTCGTTGCGGCTGGCTGATGTGGGGGGCGAGCAAGTGCTACAGTCCGACCAGCCGATTGCCTATAACGGCTTCCCATATGTACCCTACGAGAAGCCCATTTGGGGCGTGCACGTCATCCCGCTGCCGCCTGATCTGCAATCAGGCGATTACACCTTGCGCGTCATCCCGTATACCGAAACCGGGGAGATCTCGCCCCAGGTGTCGCTGCCGGTTCAGGTGTCGCCCCGCTGAAGTGAGATCACCGGCACGCGACGCTCGGATCGAGCGGAGGAAGCGCCAACGCCAGCGCATCGCCGTCCAGTCGCGCGCCTTGTGCGTCGGTCGCCGGTAAGCGCTCGCCGGTCACATAGTCGTATAGCCCGACGTAGAGCGTTGCGCCGGCAGCGCCCGGCGCGAGGAGCATCCGCCGGTCAACGATGTCGCGATCGGGAGGTAACTGCGCGAACGGCAACAGCCCTTGCAGTGGCGCGCCGTCGTTCTGAGCCAGCTTGGCGCCGTTCGCATCCAGCGCCTGGACGAACGCCGAGAGCGTCGGTGCCAGTTCATGCGTGGATGGCGCGCCTCGCCATTGCAACGACACCGTCCATCCTTCGCGGCAGGGCTCGATGTGGTAGTGCGCGAGCGCCGGCCCACCGGCGAAGGCAACGGTGATCCGCGAGGGAAGTTGCGCCGACGCGCCGCCAATCCACTCGGTGCGCGGCCCCTCGCGCGGGTAGTGCGTCTGCAGCACGCGCGCCGCGTTGCGCAGCTGCACCGGGTCGAACGGATCGCCGAAAGTCTGGAAGGCGTATGGGCGCGCCGGGTCGCCGGGCAGGGCGAACTGGGCCAGTCGCACGTCGCGATCGAGCCCGGTGTTCGCCAGCGTCAGGTCGCTGCCCTCCACGTAATCGGCCAGCACGATGGCGCCCTCGTGGAACATCGGGAAGCGCCGCGCCTGCGGTGCAACCCACTCGGGCACGTTGATCGCCAGCAACTGTTCGCCAGGAGCGAGTTCTGCGCCAGCGAGGGCGATGGCTTTCACCGGCTCGTTGGCGCGCGCTAGGAACGCTTGCTGGTCGCGCGCGTGCCATGCACCCGCCAGGCCGATGGCGGCGATAGCCGCACTGGCGAGAACGCCCCCGGCGCGAGGGGCGAGGCACGCTGCCAGGGCCAACACGAGCGACGCCCAGGTGATCGCCACGCCAACGCTCGCGACGTAGAACACGCGCGGGGCATTCTGCACGTAGCCGGTGGGTAGGCGCAACACCGGCAGTGCGACGGACGCAGCGAACAGCAACAAACCCAGCAGGGCAGCGTCGCCGATCGTGCTGCGCAGGGCGAGGGCGCACAGGGCGAGCAGGAGCGCGGTCGCCAGCAACACAGCAGCCTCGGCCGGCAGGCCCAGCGGCGATAGCAGCAGCGTGAGCGGATAGGTCAGTGTTTGCAGTGCGATCAGCGCGCGGAAGAGGGCATCACCGATAGTGAAGGCGAACTCGGGCGAAGCGCCTTTGGGGATGAACTGATACAGGATGGCGTAGGCACCGGCCAGCCCGGCCACGGTGAGAAACGACCATGCCTCGCGTGCCCACCGGCGCGTTTGCACTGCGCGGATCACTTCGTAGGCCAGTGCGAAGCCGGCAACGCTCAGGCCGATTTCGTTAGATAGAAACGCGAGCACGCAGAAGCTGAGGCAGGCACCCCACCACACAGCGCGCCGGTTGGCGGGGCATGGCCCTCGGGCGTGCGCGTAGCACAACATGGCTAGGTGGATGAACAGCAGCGCCAGCAAATGGTTCAGTCCAGTGGGCAGCGCCACAGCCTGCACAGCGAACGGGTTCAGCGCAAAGAGGAAAGCCGCGCCGAGCGCTATGCCGCCCGTTTGCCGGCCCAGCATGGCCGGTGTGAACTTGAGCAATAGGAGCGCGTTAGCGGCGTGAGTGGCGATGCACAGGATGTGCAAGAGCAGCGGCCCGGATGCGCCAGCGGCGGCTGCCAGCCGGTAGTAGGCTAGATATAACGGCCGGTAGTAGCCGAAGTTCTGCGTCCGCGTGAATAGGTCGAGCGGCGCGAAGTCGCGCGCCATCCGCACGCTCCACGCGTCGTCGAACGACAGCGGTAACGACAGGCTAGGCCAATACACAGCGACGACCGCTGCGACCAGTGCCAACGGCGCGATCAGCCGGCGCGCATGTGTGAGAGACATAGATTTCACCAGGAGCGGCATAGGTCGGTTGGGCGTGCTGCACGCCAAATTTTGCCACGGAGGCAAATTGGCGACGTCTGCGTAACAGCGGCAAAGGACGAGCAGACAGTACAATCCTTCGCGTTCTATCCACAGCTGCATGCACTCGCTTCTCCGCGACCGTACCGCGCTTCGATCGTTTCTCGCGCTTGTCCTATCCGGCGCGCTCTACTTCGGCATCGCGCTGGTGAACCTCGGTTTGCCCGGCCTGAACTACGACGAAGCGGCAGACGCGATACCGGCGCTGGAGCTGCTGCGCGGCGAGTGGCCGGCCAGCGCGCTGAAGACGATCCGCGTCTTCGACCAGCCCGTGCCGATCATGATGCTGCACTATATCGGCCCGACCTCGATCTACACCAGCCTGGCCGGCTTCACACTGTTCGGCGTCTCCGTCGAGTCGCTGCGATTGACACAGACGCTGATCGGCTTGCTCACCCTTATCCTGATTTGGACGCTGGCGCGCACATGGTTCGATGAGCGCGTCGCGGCGTTGGCGGTTGCGCTTGCAGCGACTGCGCCGGTCTTCGTGTGGTGGCATCGTGCAGGCGCGTTCTTCTCGTCACCCATGCTGCCGATCGCGCTCAGCACCGTGTTGTTGCTCACGATGTGGCAACGGGCGCAACGCAGCGCACCGCTCATCGCGGCCTGCTTTCTGTTCGGGCTGGGCTGCACGACCAAGCTGTTGTTTGTCTGGTTGCTGGGCCCCATTGCACTCACGGCGCTCATTGGCCTGAGCGCGAGGGAAACGGTGGCCCGGCTGCGCGCGCTTTCGCCCGCGACGCTAGTCGGGTGCGCGGCGGCCTTCGCGCTGGGGTTGGCACCGTTCGTCATCCACAACATCCCGGAGCTAGACTCATTCCGATTTATCGCGCAGAACGCGATACGCTCGCAGCTCTACGGTCACGATAACCTGGACATCCTCAACAACACAGCGTTCCAAGCGATGCAGCTCTTCCGGCTGGTTGGCGGCGACACGCTCGAATTCAACGCGCCCGCGCCCCCGCTGCTGGCCGGCGTCGCACTGGTCGCCAGCCTGATCTACACGTCGGTTTGGCTATGGCGCAACCGGGGCAACAGCATGCCGACGCGCCTGCCGCGCTTGTTCTTGTTGCTGAGCGTCGCGGTGATCACGCCGCTGGCGACTTTCAGCGTCACGGCGATCGGCGGCCGGCACTTATTCATCCTGACGCCGTTCGTGATTCTGTTGATCGCAAGCGTGCTGGCCGATGGGCTGCGCACCGGCATGCCGCACTGGGTGCGCATTGCGACGGCGATGGCGACGCTGGCGCTGGTGGTAAATGGGATGATCGGCAACCTTGTGCTGCTGCGGTTCCTCGAGCAGACGGGCGGTCGGGGCCTGTGGTCGGACGCGCTCAACCGCGTGGCGACATTGTTGGAATCGGACTTCGCCGGCCGGCCGGTCGTCGCGATGGATTGGGGGTTTGAGCGTAACATCGCCCTGTTAACTCAGGGTCGTGTGCGGATGCGCGAGGCATATGAATATACTCGAGATCCGTCGCCCCGCTTCACCGATACTAGCCTAGTGTTGCTGCGCGAGCCGAATAACGTTTATCTGTTCCACTCGCCCGAAACCACCGCCTTCGGCGGCCACTGGGAACGCTTCGAGCGCGCGGCGCTCAAGTCGCGCATGCAGCTAGTGCAGGTCGCGGCGCTGCACGAGCGTGACGGCGTCACCAACACGTTGATCTATGTGGCCAAACCGGCGCCGCGCACGTTTACCACGCCGGCGCTGGCCGAGCCGCGCAACGCGATGTTGTCCAGTGGCGCCGAGCTGATCGGCGGCGACGTGCGCTATGATCCGGCACGGCGCGAAGTATCGGTGATGCTGTACTGGCGTGCGCTGGCCGACGCTTTGCCCGATGACACCGTGCTACTGCACATCGTGAACCAGGCCACCGGCGAAGTGGTGTTGGCCGCCGATACCCAGCCGGTATATGGCGCGTATCCCTTCCCGCAGTGGCAACGCGGCGAGGTAGTGACCGACCCGCACTGGGTGGCGCTGCCGGAGGGCCTGCCGCCCGGCACATACCAGGTGCGCGTCGGAGCCTACGACCCGCAGACCGGCCAGCGCCGCGCCATTGCCGACCCGCGCAACGACGCCGCCGGCGATAGCCTGATGCTGCAAACGTTCGAGGTCAACTGACAAGTGAGCCCCGCGTAGATGCAAGCATTGCGTGCGTTGGCCGAATGTAGCGGTGTCATCGAGTTGTCGGCGATGTCTTTGAGTTAAGGCAGAGGCGCAATCATGATTCGTCGTCGTGAACTCTGGCTGGTGGCGTCACTCGTGCTCGTCGCGTTTGCGCTGCGCATCGCCGACCTCGACGCGCGCAGCTTGTGGCTCGACGAAAGTTTCACTTTGCTGCGCATCAACGGTTCGTGGGCGGAGATAGCGGCCAATACGGTGATGCGCCAGGGGGTATTCACGACCGACCTCAATCCGCCCCTCTACTTTGCGATGCTGAAAGTATGGCGCGAATGGTCAGGAGACAGCGTCTTCGCGCTCCGGCTGTTCTCTGCCTCTTGGGCAACGCTCATCGTGCCGCTCACTTACATCCTCGGACGGCGATTG
Organism: Candidatus Roseilinea sp.; assembly: GCA_025055235.1. Classification (GTDB taxonomy): domain Bacteria; phylum Chloroflexota; class Anaerolineae; order J036; family Brachytrichaceae; genus JAAFGM01. The sequence goes on from JANWYN010000136.1 coordinate 10,638, forward strand.
TTTGCCAGCGCGGGCGTCGGCGCGCTCGCAGCCCTGTTGGCGACGCTTTGTCCGGCGTATCAATGGTATGCCGCCGAGTTACGCATGTATGCCATGATGGCCTGCCTGGGCGCGACGAGCAGCTACTTCCTGTATCGCGCTGTGCAGTCGGAGATGCAGCGTAGCCTATGGTTCAGCGCTTGGCTGCTTGCGACCGCTGCGTCGCTCTTCACCCATTTCTCGTTTATCGGCTTGACGTTAGGCCAGTTCGTGCTGCTGCTGATTGCCGGTCTATCGCGCATCAGACGGTTGTCCGGCTTCCGATTGTCCCGAAGGACTGGGCTGGTGGCCGGTACAGCACTTCTCGCTCTAGTTGTGCTGCTCGCCGCAGGTTCGCCGACGATCGCGCGCGCAGCGCAGTTGGCCGGGGACGCGCTTCGGGTGCCGCGCGGCCAGGGCGCGCTACCACTGGATTTCATTCGAGAGATCATCGGTGCGACTATCTTCGGGCTCAACGCCGGCGATCCAACAGGCGGATGGCTCATCGCCTTTGTTGGGCTGCTCATCGTCTTGGGCCTCTGCTTGCCTTTCGGTCGCGGGTACGGGATGGCGCGCGTGTTGCTGGTCGCTACGATTGCTGCGCCGGTGCTCTTTTGGCTGGGCTTGTCGTACTTGATCGAGAACTATCCGAGCTTTCGCTATGTGATCTTCATCGTCCCGGCGTTGCATGTTGCAGTTGCGCATGCGATCTATGCCATGCCCCTGCGGAACGGCGCAGTAGATGAGGAACGACCGTCCACGCTCCGGGCGATGCGTGTGCCACGGCTGGTTGCCAGTGTTGGTTCGCTCATCGTCGTGGTCTGCGCCTCAGCCTTCGGCTTGGGCTTGGCGTTCGTGCCTTCGCCCACGTGGCAGGATGACTGGCGTAGCATGGCCGATTATCTGAGACAACAATGGCAGCCGGGCGACGTCATCGTGATCAACCTCAATACACCCGAGGCGCTGTTGCCCGTCTACCTACGTGATTTGCCTGCGCCGATTGCGACGATGAACGAGTGGGCGTCGCATCCGGCACAAGCTTTGCGTCGCACGATCGCCGACCAATACCGGCGCGTGTGGTACGTCAATACCGGCGGCGACGAGGGTTACCAGAATCGCGAGGCACAGGCGATCTTGGAGCCGTATCTGCTGCGAAGTCGAATCTCCTTCCCTGCGCGCACGACCATTATTGAGCTGCTCGAATACGACCTGCACCCGGTCGTCGTCCAAGCGCTGCCGGAAGCAGCGAGACCGGTTGCTGGCGGCCCAGCGGGTCAGACGGTGATCGCCGGCTATGAGATCGAGCCGGGCAACCCTTACCATACGCATGCCAACTTCAGGCTGGCGCTTTATTGGCGACGCGGCGCTGATGATCTCGTGAAACGTAGCGCTGTGGTGCGCTTGAAAGGCTATGGAGAGGTCTGGCTGGACTGGGCGTTGCCGGCAAGGCTAACGAATCATCCGGACTCGTGGCGTGAGGATATGCTCTACCGCGTGAGCTATGTCGTCCCCGTACCGCCCGGCCTGCCCTCGCAGCACTACGAGCTGGAATTGCAGGTGCGCGCCGGCGACAAGGACGAGTTGATCCAAACTTTCTCGGAAGCGCTAGAGCCACGTTACCTCGATTGCTGTATCCGTGTAGCCCGCTGGGCGGTTGCCGAGGCGAACCCGCAATGGCGCGGGAATGATGTTACGCTTGTAATCGAGGAGCACGCTACCGTAGTCCGCCCCGGCGAGCCGCTGCCGGTGGCCTTGACTTGGCAGCCTGCACGCGCCGGCCTGGCGCCTTGGCAGACCCGGTTGGTGCTGCGCGGGCTTCTCGGCGGCGACGCGGCGACGATCCAGCGCGCTGCCGGCATGCCTGGCTTCCCTGTCGAGGCGTGGCCGGCCGGCGAGTTGGTGCGCGATCAATACGTGTTGGATGTGCCGTTCTCAGCGCAGCCGGGTTGGTATCTCCTCCATCTTGAGCGCTGGCGCGATGGCCGAATGACTGATAGCGCGTTGCTCGGCCTGGTGCGCATCGAGGACTATCCGCGCACGCCGGTGGCGACGCAGGTGCAGCATCCGGCGAACGCGCGCGTGGGCGAGCTGAGCCTGCTCGGCTACAGCGTGAAGGAGCCGGTGAAGCGCGGGCGCACCTACGACTTCATCACGCACTGGCGCGTCGAGCAAACGCCGGCGCGCGATGGCGTGCTCTTCCTGCACATGATCGGGCCCGATGGCCGACTCATCTCGCAGGACGACAATCCGCCTATCGTGGACGGCAAAGTGCGCAGCACGCTGACCTATCGCGCCGGCGATGGCATTGACCAGACGCATCGTTTGTCGCTGCCCGGTGACCTGCCGCCCGGCGAATACAAGCTCTTCGCCGGCGTCTACGACCGCGAGGGCGGGTTGCGCTGGCCGGCACATCAAGATGGCCGCCCGGCGCGCGACGACCTAATCTTGGTCGGCGTCGTCACGCTAAACTGACGCCAACTACTCATCCGCGCATGATTGCCTCGTTTCGCTTGGATCGCGCAACCGGCAGATCGCATCGCGCCTGGGCTGCTGCCATCGGCCTGGCGCTCATCGTGCTGCTGGGCTTTGCCGCGCGCGTCTATCACCTGGACTTCGCGGAGCTGGCCGGCGACGAGGGCTTTAGCTACGTCTTTATCCAGCGGTCCTACGGCCAGATGATCAGCGACACGCTGACCATGCGCGAGCCGCATCCGGTGGGTAGCTACTTTTTGCAAAAGGCGTGGGTCTCGCTGGCGGGGATCAGCGAGTTCGCGCTGCGCTTCTCCAGCGTCTGGTTCGGCGTGCTGGCTATCGCGCTGGCGTGGCGCTTCGCCCGTGAACTCGGCTTCTCGCGCGGCACGGCGCTGGCCGCGGCAGCGCTGATGGCACTCGGGCCGTTCGCGGTGTTCTACAGCCGCGAGATGCGCATGTACTCGATGCTGCTGGCGCTCACCCTGGCAAGCACGCTGCTGATGTGGATGTTGCTGCATCGCAACTCGTGGGGCATCGTCCCGGCCTACGTCGCCGCCAGTTGGCTGGCGCTGCAAATGCACTACTACGCCGGCTTCGTCTTCGTCGCCCAGAACCTCTTCGTCTTCAGCAGCGCAGTCTTTCTCCCCTCCGCATGTCTCCGCGCCTCCGCGCCTCTGCGGTTCACGGCCGCCGTTGACAGGCACATCGTGTCTGCGCCGCTCGCGCGCTGGGTCGCCGCGCAGGTGATGTTGCTGGCGCTCAGCTTGCCCTGGCTGATCGTCGCGCGCGACGTGCTGGTGAACTACCACGGTGCAGCGGGCATCAACCTCTCGCCGGCCGAGGCGCTTACGGCCTGGTTCAGCGCGTTTTTGTTCGGGCCGAATGTGACCGACGGCCGGCCGGCGCTGGCAGCATTCGGCGCAGCGCTCATTGCAGCAGCGTTCGTCAAGCTGCTGGTCGGCGCGCCGCGCATGCGCCGGCAGGCCTGGCTGCTGGCGCTCTACCTCTTCGTGCCGCTGGCCATCGCCTGGGCCGCGTCGCTCAATCGCCCGATCTTCTCGGAGCGCTACTCTATCGCCGCGCTGGCGCCGTTTCAATTGCTGCTGGCCATCGCCGTCGTGCATCGCGCGCAATTTCGATCACCGGCATTGGTTGGGCAGATTGCAATCGGTCGTCTCGCTTCTGCCGCCCTGGGCATCGCCTTGGTGGCCGTCACGCTGGCCGGCCTGCGCAGCTATCAACGCTCGGGGGTGGTAGATGGTCACCCGCGCGTGTGGCACGGCTTCATCCGAGTGGTAAATCGCTACGCGGGTGCGCTGCCGGCGGAGCGCATCCGCATCGCGCTCAACTTCCCCGATCCGGTCTTCACCTACTATCACCAGCGCTACCTGCCGGACGGCCCGGCGTTCATCACGCTGCCGTATCGCGCCGGTGACGCCGAAGGTGCGCAGCAAGTGGCCGAAGAGCTGAAGATGGTCGGCGTTGAGCGCGTGCTGTTGCAGATCGTGGATAGCTTCTGGGACGGCCAAGGCATTGCGGCATCGGCGCTGGCGCGCGAATTCGTGCAGGTCGAGGAGACGTATAGCGGCCGTTGGACTGTGAAGATCTACGGCCGGCTCGATCCGGCAGCGCTCCGGCCGTTCGGCGTGGCGTTTGCCGGCGGCCCATCGCTCGAAGCCGCCCATGCGCGCGTGGATATGCGCGGGCGGTTGGTCGAAGTGTATCTGCGCTGGAACGGCGCGCGTGCGCCACTCAACGGCGCCGAGAAGTTATTCATCCACATCAGCCGCAGCGACGACCCGGCAGCGCTGGTTGGCCAGCGCGACGAGCCGTTGGCACCGGACGCACCTCACTTGACGCTAGCCGATGGTCGCAGCGTGCATGCTTACGGTGTGCGGCTGAACGAAGACTTGCCGCCCGGCCGCTACGACGTCCGCATCGGCATCTACGATCCGTCGCGAGACGGCATGCCGCGGCTGCGCACCGGCGACGGCCGCGATGCCTTGGTCATCGCCTCATTCGAGGTCAGGTGAGGTGATCGTGAGCTTCGTCGGCAGGGCAACTGCGTTCGCGACTGCGATCTGAGCGGTGTGCACGAAAGCGCGCTCGCCGGTGAACTCATCATATAGCCCGATGAGCACGTAGTATTCGCCCGGCCGTGCATCGTCGGCGACGGCGAAGTGATGCGGATCATGAATGATCTGGCCGGGTAGCCAACACGTCGTCGGCAGCGTCCAATTCGCCGGGCGCCCATCTTGGTTGACGATGCGATATTCATCTGCAGGTGTGTCGGCCACATGCACGAAGACCTTGCGCGCCGTGGGCAAAGGCGCATCGCTGTCCAGCTTCCAATACAAGTTGAGCGTGGCCGGTTGGCCTGGCTTGAGCGTAGGTGCGAGTGTGTAGCCGAGGAGCTGTACTTCGCCGTTAGGCTCGAAGCGGATGTTCGCGGGCGTGAGATCGGCCGGCAACGTCGCATTCGGCACGGTGACCGGATCCACTCCGTAACCGATTACCCGCAGCAGGGCAATGTGCGCTATCGCCTGAATGACTGCCAAAGCCACCACAAAGCTGCGAGGCCACACACCCGGCCTTAGCCCATTCGGTGCTTTTGTGGCCGGATGATGCGCAAGCCACATACCCGCCAGCGCGACGATGACCGGCGCGAAATACATCCACACCCGGCCGGTCTCCCCGCGGGCAACGTGAAGCAGCGACTGCGTCGCGATCGTTGCCACCCAGGCGAAAGTGAGCGCAGGCGCTTGGCGCCACGTCATGATGAGCGCGATTGACACTAACGGTAGGCCGACGAAGGTGAAGATGTCCCACGGATGCCAGACGACGAACGGCCAGTAGTCGCGCTTCAACTCCAGATGAATGCGCATCGCCGTCTGGTAGGTGGCAGGCAAATCGAACCCGGCCAGCACAATCATGGCCGCCCAGGGAGCGGCGAAGCCGGCTAACGCGGCTGCGCCTTGCCAAAGGCGCACCGGCAGCGACTGAAAGCGATCCCTCTGCCAGATGCGAATGAGCGCATATAGCCCGCAGATCATGATGATCGGCAAGTTGCCGAAGCTCATCAGCACCCCGATGAACAGGACGAGTCCGAGTCCGGTAGCGCTCGCGACGGATTTGGCGCGCGAGGGCTGGGCAACAAGTCGCTCGACGAGGAGCAGGCCGGCCAGGGTGAAGACGCCGAAACCGCGATCCCATTGCGAGGCCCACATGAGCGCGCCGGGCGCCAGCGGATACAGCAGCGCAGCCGTCGCTGCAGCGCGGTCGCCGGCCATTTGCCGCACGAAGAAGAAAAGCAGAATCGGCGTAAGCCAGGCCAGAGCAGTTTCGACCACGATGCCGAACAACCCGGCAGCGATCTGCACATCGTTCAGCGTCGCCGCGCGCAGGTCGAAGCAGGCCAGCGGCCGCAGCACCGGCGCCATCGCTTCGGCCAACGCAGGGAAGGGGCGCAGCACCTGCACGCCGGCCCAGAAGATCATCGGCAGTCCCGGTGGATGGCGTTCGGCATGGACGTTGTAGCTCTCCATCTCCTGCGCGAAGCGCCTCAGCCATGCGCCCAAGTCGTCCACGCGCACGCCCACGGTGAAGTAACCGCCGGTGAAGTCGCTGTATTGCCGGAAGGCGAGGCCGCGCAGCGGAAATGGCTCGACGATGTGTGTTGCGACGGTTTGCAGCACTAGGCCGGCCAGGACGACATAGGTGAGCAGCAGAAATATCTGGCGATGCGAGAGCTGCGCCGGCATTCGCGCTAAGATGATGAGGGTGAACGCTGCATGGGCAATCAGGCTGGCTGCCAGCAACGACAGCGGCAGCAGCGGCGGGGTTGCGCGCTCCCACAGCACCAGTGTCCGAGCCGGGTCGAACAACAACGCAGCAACGTAGATGAGCGTCGGGACGGCGATCACCGTCGCCGTCACAACGCTCCCTGCACTCCGTCTCATCTCGGCGCTCACTTCCCGCTCCCCACTCACGACTCAACGCTTCCCGACCTACTGACCTGCCGACTTGTTGACTTGCCGACCTGCTGCCCCGATGCCCTGCCGACCATCAATGCCATGACGATCGCAGTAATCGCGCTGACGGCTGTGCCCGCATAGAGATCAAGCGGGCGATAGCTGAACTCGACGCTGAACGCGCCGGCAGGGATCGGCACGCCAAGCAGTGCGCCGTTCACGGCAACCGGACGCACTGCTTGTCCGTTCAGCAACGCCACCCAGTTCCAGTGATACGCCTCGCTCACGACCAGCAGCGCTGGCGCGTCGGCATTGACTGCGACTTTGACATAGCCGGGCGATTTGCCCTCGATCGCTGCGCTGCCGTTCGCGCCGCGCCTCAGCCATTCATCCAGGGGATTGATGAAGATCGCCTCGGCGAACGGGTCGAAGCCGGGCGTGCGCATGCGATCGTACATCGCCGCTTCGGAGGGCGCGGCGGTGATCTGCCGTGGAATCCACGCGCCGTTGAACGTCTGCGGCTCCCAGTCGAGCCGGTAGGTGCTGGCCTCTTTGCCCTCGAACGTATCGCGCGCCAGCAAGAACCACGGGATCATCACGCCTTCCGGCGTCTCCATCGCGCCACGCCAGGTCACCGCGTGGCGCGCGTTGAGCAGCTTCACCATCACGTCCTCGGGCGCGTTGTCCAGGAGTGACTTATACGCGCGCAGGACGATGGGCGAGCCGCCGCCGACCTCGTTCAGGCCGGCGATGCACGCGCCGTTCAGCGGCAGGCCGAAGTGGTTGTAGACGCGCGAATAGCCGTTCGGCCGCTGGGTCGGGCCAATGGGCGCGATGAGCGGGTTGGGCGGGAACGGGTCCGCCGGCGGCTGCGTAGCGGTGTAGCGGTTGGCGCCGAACAAATCGAAGACGACGAGGCCCAGCAGCGCGCTGCCCCACAGCCAGCGCGGCGTCGCGCCCAGGCGCGCGCGCCAGGCAAAGAGCGCCGCCGTGCCCAACAGGCCGAGCACGATCAGCGCCAGCTTGTCGGCGATGGTGGATAACGTTGCTTGCACTGACTCGCCGGCCAGCCGCTGCGCGATCAACAGGCCGATCAGGCCGCTAAACGCAATCGCGCCCCACAGCCCTAGCCAACGCGCGGCACGCTGCAGTTTCCACCGAGCGCGCGGGCGCATCGGGCGTAGCAGCACATCTGCACCATAGGCCGCTAAGGCACACAGCGCAAACGTGACGATCACGGCATGCCGTTCTTGCGCCTGGAACTGGCGATAGCCGGGCGCGAGCAGATACGCCAGGTCGAAGCCGATGGCGTTTGCGCCGAAGCTGAGGACGAGCGCGCCGAGGCCAGCGGCGACCCATAGCCAGGCGTCGCGCCGTCGGTCAGGCGCGCGCGCGGCGGCAAAGATGGCCACGCCGGCCAGGGCTAACGGCGCGATGCCCACGTAGATCGGCTGCCATATGTTGATCACGCCGGTGAGCGCGACCAGCGCGATGTCGTGCAGCGCGAAGCCGCGCCCGGCCTGATCGAACGTGAGTGACGCGCGCGTCGAGGCGAGCATGAATGAAAGCGTCGGGATGAGTTGCGCCGCGCTCAGGCCGACGGCCAGCAGCGCAGCAACGCCGCCCCGCGTCAGCCCTTGCTTCAGCAGTGCCGCGCGCCGTTCGCCGCGGCGCGCTTGCCAGAGCCAAAAGGCGAACGCGACGGCGCCGGTGTAGGCGACGAAGAGCAGCGTCTGCGGGTGGCCGGCGGTGAAGGCGAAGAAGACCAGCACGGCCAATAGCGCCGCTGCGGGCACCCAGCGCTGCCGGGTCGCCAGCCGGCGAATCGCCAGCAGGACCAACGGCAGCCAGGCCGCCGTTTGCAAGATGGCCGTCTGCAGCATGGCATAGCCGGTCATGAAGCCGCCGAAGCCATAGGCGACCGCGCCGATCAGCGCCGCGACGCGATGTAGAGGCGGCCGACCTGGTTCGTTGCCGGCGACGCGCAGGAAGCCATACATGCCTATTGCCGCGAGGAGCACGTGCAGCATCACCTCCCATTCCAGCGCGCGCAGCGGATACTCCGCCCAACCCAGCGCGCGCCCGATCAGCATCGCAGCCAGCACCGGCGGGTAGAGCACTTGCGACTGGGGGTCGGCTTGAAAGGGATGGCCGCTGTAGAGGCACTCCTCGATCACCGGGAAGCGGCCGGCGGCAAGCTGGCGATAGGCAAGCTGTCGGTAGGCCAGGAACTGCAAGGTGAAGTCGCCTTGCTGGAAGGTCAGCCGGTCCGCCGGCACAGGCGTGAGGATGCGCCAGAAGAACAACGCCCAGAGCAGCATAAGGATGACGATGGGCGCTGCTGCTGCTAGCCGGCGACGCGCGCGATGCGAGGCGATGATCATGAAAGCACGATGTGGGTGAGTATACTGATCGGCGTGTCGCCCAAAGCCCGCACGTGGATCGTCGCCGGCGTGCTCGTGCTGATCTCCATCCTCGTTGGCCGCGAAGTCTTCCTCCGCCTGATTGCCCCGGCGCCGCCGCTCAACTTCGACGAAGCCGCGCACAGCCTGCCGGGCTACTACATACTGCGCGACATCCTGGCGCTCGATTTGCGCGCGCTGTGGGGCGACTTTCACATCCAGACCTTGTGGCCGCCGGGATTCTCACTGCTCCAAGCGCCGTTCCTTGGCATCCTGGGGCGGAACGACGAGAGCGCACGTTTGTTCGCCTACATCATGCTCGTCGCGACGGCGCTCGTGGCCTGCGCCATCGCCTACCAGATCAGCCCGGAGCTGGCGCCGTTAGCCGGGCTGGTCAGCGGGTTGATCGCGTTGAGCGCGCCGGGCTGGTTGTTCGTGGGCAGTTGGGCGATGCAAGAGACGCCGGTGGCCTTCGTCGTCTTCGTCGCGTTCTGGTGCTTCCTCCAGGCGCTGAAAACGCAACGGACGATCTGGTTCTTCCTGACCGGCTGCGCGCTGTACTTCGCCTTCCTGACCAAGTTCAACTACGCTGCATTCGCCATCGCAGCCGTGGGCATCGTAGACCTCGGCGCACGCCTCCGCCTACTCCGAACCTTAAAAAATTCGGAGGGAGCACAGACCCATCCTTTCTCAATTCTCAATGCTCAATTCTCAATTCTCGCGTTGTATGCGCCGCTCGTCGCTGGCATCCTGTTCTGGTTCTTCGGCGGGACGGACATCGTGCCGACCGAGGTGAAGTGGCGCGACTTCCGCTTCTTTGTCACCAACGAGGACAGCGGTTATCCGTTCTGGAGCGCGGAGAACTTGCTGTTCTACGTGCGGACGATGTTCGATTGGCTGATGCCCAGCCCGTGGCTGGCCGTTGCATCGCTGCTCGGCGCGGCTTGGGCAGTGGTGCGCATCCGTCACCCCGGCGTGACGTTGCTGGCGATCTACTTCGTACTCGGCTTCGTGCTGGCGACGATGCATCAGCTCAAGGCTGAACGCTACATCACGCCGCTCTTCCCGTCGCTGTGGTTGTTGACTGGGCTGGGCGCAGCGGAATTGGTCAAAGAGATCGGAGATTGGAGATTAGCGATTGCGCGCCGCGGCTCCCACTCCCCAATCTCCAATCTCCAATCTCTAATCCCAATATTCGCGCTCTTCGCGATCATATCTTGGAGCTGGCTCACATGGCTGCCGCGCCTGCAGCCGGTGTGGGCCGGCCACCTGGCCGATGACTTGCGCGCTGCTTCGCACCAGATCGTGCGCTGGCAGCAGGCCGACCGGCCGGTGCTCATCATCGGCACCTTCGGCGAACTCAGCCCGCCGCTGTTCGAATGGCGGCTGCGCCCGTTGCCGGCGTTCGCCAACACGCCGCACCCGATCCAATACGACGCGCCGCCGGTGGAAGGGCCGAACGACATCGCCCGCGTGCAGCGCTGGCTGGATGAAAACCCCGGCGCGCAGGTCACGCTCATTCGTGTGGACGAATCGTCACCGCTGTATCAGACCGACGACATGCGCAACAAGAACGAGTGGCGCCAGCGCATCGTGCGCGCGTTCGGCGAGGTGCGCGGCTATCGGCTTGTAGACGAAGTTGCCTATCCCAACAGCGGCCTCACCATCAGTTACTATTTGCCTGGCTGAGTGAACGTGCAACCTGCAACTTGTAACTTGTAACTCGTAACTCGTAACTCGCCGAGATGTCTGCCTTCATCGAAAAGCTTGCCCGCGCGCAGCGCAAGAACCGCTCCTATCTGTGCATCGGCCTGGACATCGTGGTGGCGTACACACCGCTGCCCATCCAGCCCTACGACGAGCCGATGCTCCCCTTCGCCCGCGCCATCATCGAGGCGACCAGCGACTTGGTCTGCGCCTACAAGCCCAACCTCGGCTTCTACCTGGCAGAGGGCGCGGCCGGCATGGTCGCGCTCGAACGCATCGTGCGCCTGATCCCGCCCGACATCCCGATCATCCTCGACGGCAAGTTCGGCGATATCGGGCACACGGCCGAGGCCTACGCCCGCGGCGCGTTCGAGCAATTCCGGGCCGACGCGGTCACCCTCTCGCCCTACATCGGCAGCGACGCGATTCGCCCGTTTCTGAAATACGCCGACCGAGGCGTGTTCGTGCTGGCGCGCACGAGCAACGAGCATGCCTGGGAGTTACAAGACCTAGAGGTGGAGGCCCGTCCGGCTGTGGACGACCAGCGCACCGGCGCGCCGATGCCGCGCCTCTACGAGAAGGTCGCGCTCATGGCCAACCGTTGGCACGCCGAAGGCCCCGGCGCGTGCGGGCTGGTGGTGGGCGCGACGGCGCCGGAGGAGATGCGGCGCATCCGCGCGTTAGCGCCGCAGTTGCCGTTCCTCATCCCCGGCGTGGGCGCGCAGGGCGGCGACCTCGCAGCTGCCGTGACCCTCGGCCGGACGCGCGATGGCCTAGGGCCGGTGATCAACGCTTCGCGCTCGGTAATCTATGCCTCGCGCAAGGCCGACTTCGCTGAGGCCGCCCGCGCCGCCGCGCTGGAGCTGGTCGAGCAGATGCGCAGCTTGGGAGGGCTATAGCTCTGGTGCGTCACACCTTCCCGCAAAGAGTAAAACGCAAAACGTAAGTCGCAGGACGCGAGACGCAAGACGCAAGACACAAGACGCAACACTCGACACCCGTTCCTATGACCGATCACTCCTCACTCATCAACGACCTGTTCGACATCGGCTGCATGAAGTTCGGCCAGTTCAAGCTCAAGAGCGGCCTGACCTCGCCGATCTACATTGACCTGCGCCTGCTCGTCTCGCATCCGCCCGTGCTAAAGCGCGTCGCCCAAGCGATGGCTGGCATGATTTCTCAATTCTCAATTCTCAATTCTCAATTCGACCGCCTCGCCGCCATCCCCTACGCCGGCCTGCCCATCGGCGTGGCCGTGGCGCTGGAGACCGGCAAGCCGCTCATCTACCCGCGCAGGGAGGTCAAAGACTACGGCACCGGCCGGTTGATTGAGGGCGAATATCATGCCGGCGAGACGGTGCTGCTGGTGGACGACTTGATCACCCGCGGCACGGCTAAGCTGGAGGCGCTTCAGCCGCTGCGTGAGGCGGGCCTAATCGTCAACGACGTGTTGGTGGTGATTGACCGCGAGCAGGGCGGGCGCGAAGAGCTGGCCCAGCACGGCATCCGGCTGCACGCCATCTTCACGCTCTCCCGGATGCTCGATGAGCTGGCGCAATCCGGCCGGCTCGACGCCCGCCAGCGTGACGATGTGCTGGCCTGGCTACGGTCAACGCAGTAGCGTTGCGCCGCGGTAGGCGCCGCGCATTCGCTCTAGACCGGAGGGATTTGCATGCCCCGCATCGGGTCGCCGCTCAGGCCGGTGCCGCGGAGTTGGCGCTCCTGCTCGATTGCGGCCAACGTGAGCGCTTGCATCGCATCGCGGTCGGCGGTGTAGCTCATCACTTCGCCACCGAGGCTGCGAATTTGATTGAGCGTGTCGTACACCTCGTGATCGTCGGCCGTCACCACCAAGGCGGCTTTGCCGCCGATCAGCTCCTGCTTGAAGGTCTCGTAGTCGCCGTCGGTCAGCCCGAGCGACTTGTGCTTGAGCGAGCCGAGCAACGTGCCGCCGGCCAGCCCGGCCAGCGCACCACCGAGCAGTGACAGGCCGCCGGACAGGACACCCGCGATGACGCCGATGACCGTGCCAGCTTTTGCGCCGGTGCCGGTGGCCTTAGCACCCACGCTGTGCGTCTTGATCTCGCCGTTCTCGGCCACGATGATGCCGATGCCGCCGAGCTTGATGTCGTCGTTCGCTTTGTCCCACGACTTGAGCGCTTCGGCGGCCTCGCTCGCCTTCTCCGCGTTGGGAAAGTAGGCGATGATCACATTCTGGTTTTGGTTGGACATAGTTGCAAGCCTCCGTCTAATGTGGCTCGGATTATCCGCCAAACGGCGAAATGTGCTGCGATAATCGCATGCGATGACCGTTGCGACTCAGGCGCATGTGCACACGCAGGCGGATGCGGTGCAAGTTCCGACGTCCGACCCGCGGCTTGCCGTCACGCTATGCGGCGTGCGCTTCCCGAATCCGACCGTGCTCGCCTCGGGTATCCTCGGCTTGAGCGAGCAAGTCTTCGTGCGGCTGGCACAGGCCGGCGTCGGCGGCATCACCACCAAGTCGTGCAGCTTGAAGCCCCGCGCCGGCTGGCCGAACCCCACCATCGTCAACTGGGGCGAAGGGCTGATCAACGCCATCGGCCTGAGCAACCCCGGCGTCGAGGTGATGGTCGAGGAGATCCGCGCGGCGAAGAAGTTGCTCGCGCCGTATGGGGTGCCCATCATCGCCAGCATCTTCGCCAACACCATCTACGACTTCGGCGTGCTGGCGCGCTACATCAGCGAGGCCGAGCCGGACCTCATCGAGGTCAACATCTCGTGCCCGAACCTGGACGCGCAGCACGAGGAGATGTTCTCGTCCAACGCCTACGTCTCGGCACAGGTGACGCGCACGGTGAAGCGCAACACCGACCGGCCGGTAGTAATGAAGCTATCGCCCAACGTGGAGGACATCGCTGCCATCGCCATCAGCGTGGCCAACGCCGGCGCCGACGCCATCTGTGCCATCAACTCGCTCGGCCCCGGCCTGGTATTGGACATCGAGACGGCCCGGCCGGTGCTGGCCAACGGCACCGGCGGCGTGAGCGGCCCAGCCATCCGGCCGATCGCCGTGCGTTGCGTGCGTGATATCTGCCAGGCGCTGAAGAACGCCGGCCTGAAGACGCCGGTGATCGGCACCGGCGGGGTGACGACCGCGCGCGACGCGATCGAGATGATCCTGGTCGGCGCGACCTGCGTCGGCATTGGCAGCGCGGTGTATCGCGGGCTGGGCGTGTTCGGCGAGGTGACGGCCGGCATTGTGGATTACATGGCTCGGCACGACTATCGGCGCGTTGAGGAGTTTCGCGGCAGGGCGCTGCGCTGAGGCCCGGAGTGTGCGTCGAAGGGGGAAATGGGACAAGTCCGTCTGTATCTGAGCCGCCAGGCCGATAGCATCGGCCGCTACATTTGGGAGCAGTTTTGGCAGGCGCTGGCCGGCTGGGTGCCGACCATCGCCGGCGTTGCCCTGCGCGCGGCCCTGTATCGCCTGATTCTGCGCATGGACGGCCTGGCAGCCATCGAGAACAACGTGCGCCTGCGCTTCGCCAGCCGGATCCGGCTGGGCAAGGGCAGCTACCTCGACCAAGGGGTGTATATCCACGCCTGCCCGAACGGGGTCGAGATCGGCGAGGGGACGTATGTGATGCACGGCAGCGTGTTGCACGTGTATAACTTCCGCAACCTGCCCCACAGCGGCATCTGGATCGGCAAGAACAGC
>JANWYN010000081.1 GCA_025055235.1 Candidatus Roseilinea sp.
GCTTTGTCGCGAGTCTGCAAAATCAAACCTTACCATTCGGATGCATTCCCCGGCGAGGCAGACGTTCAGGTAGGGGAGTGGGTGCATTTTCTAACGGGGGCATCGCGCGGATTTGCGCAGCGGATGAATCCGCGCGCAACGCATGGCAAAGCCGGCGCACGGCCGGCTTTGCTGCAAATTGCCCGCGACTTCAGTCGCCGGGCATTTTGCCTCCAGCGGGAAATACACCTCAGCAACTTTGCGCCGATCCGCGGTGGTTATAATGGTGCATGTAATCATCGTGTTGCACTAGCCGCCTCCACCCAATGACGATCCGCAGGCCGGTCACGGTGCTGCGTTTGTCGCGTTGGCGAGGCGGCTTTTTTACGCCCATTCCCTTCGCCGCCGCGCTCTATCGCGAGCGAAGATTGCGAAGGTTGTCTTCAAACGAATATGGAAGAAAAGCTCGCAGGCATCGAACAAAAATACGAAGAACTGGCACAACGGATGGCCGATCCATCGTTGGCCAACGACTACGCGCGCTATGCTGAGTTTGCCCGTCAGCACAGTGAGCTGGAGCCGATCGTGCAGAAATACCGCGAGTGGAAGCGCGTCCGGCAAGAGCTGGCCGATAACGAGGCGCTGGCCGAAGGCGACGATGAGCTAGCCGAGTTGGCACGTGCGGAAGCATCGTCGCTACGCGAACGCGCCGCTGCGTTAGAGCAAGCGTTGAAACTCATGCTCGTGCCCAAAGATCCCAAGGATGAACGCGACGTGATCATGGAGATCCGCGCCGGCGCCGGCGGAGAGGAAGCCGCACTGTTTGCTGCCGACCTCTTCCGTATGTATACCCGCTACGCCGAGAACCACCGCTGGAAAGTAGAGCTGATTGACGCCAACACAACCGGCATCGGCGGCTTCAAGGAGGTCATCTTCGCCGTCAAGGGCAAAGGGGCATACTCGCGGTTGAAGTTCGAAAGCGGCGTGCACCGGGTGCAGCGCGTCCCGGCTACGGAGGCCAGCGGCCGCATCCACACCAGCACCGTCACCGTGGCCGTGTTGCCGGAGGTGGACGAGGTCGAGATCAACATCCCGCCCGGCGACCTGGAGATCGAGACCTTTCGCTCGCGCGGCGCCGGCGGCCAGAACGTGCAGAAGAACGAGAGTGCCGTGCGCATCACCCACAAGCCGACCGGCATCGTCGTGTCCGTGCAGGACGAGCGCAGCCAGACGCAGAACCGCCTGCGCGCGATGGCCATCTTGCGCGCCCGGCTCTACGAGATGGAGCGCAGCAAGCAGGCCAGCGAGCTGGCGCAGCAAAAGCGCGAGCAGATCGGCACCGGCGAGCGCAGCGAGAAGATCCGCACCTACAACTATCCGCAGAACCGGGTGACCGACCATCGCATCGGCCTAGACGTGTATCGCTTGCCGGAAGTGCTGGCAGGCGACCTCGACGTGTTTATTGACGAGCTGGCCCTCCGGGAGCAGGCCGAGCGGTTGCAGGCGGCGGGGGTGTGAGGAATTTCGAATTGGACGAAGACATCTGGACTGCTCTGCGCGAGGCGACTGCCCGGCTCGATGCGGCGCATGTGGACGCGCCGGCGACGACGGCGCGCTTGCTATTGGCGCACGTCCTCGACCGGCCCAAGGAATGGCTGATCGCGCACGGCGATGTGAAGCTCGATGCCACGGCTCAGCAACGCTTCCGGTCGCTGTTGCAACGCGTCATTGCGCATGAGCCGCTGGCCTACGTCCTCGGCCATCGCGAGTTCTACGGCCTCGACTTGATCGTGGATCGGCGCGTGCTCATCCCGCGGCCGGAGACGGAGATGCTCGTCGAGCTGGCGCTCAACGAATTGAGAATTGAGAATGAAGAATTGAGAAAGAGTGCCGGTCCCGATTTCTCAATTCTCAATTCTCAATTCTCAATTCTGGATGTGGGCACGGGCAGCGGGGCGATCCCGATCGCCATCGCAACGCACGCGCCGGATGTGCGCATCCTGGCGACCGACATCAGCACCGACGCGCTCGCCGTAGCGCGCTTGAACGCCGAGCGACACGGCGTGGCCGACCGCATCACCTTGTTGCAGGCCGACCTGCTCGATGGCATCGTCGCGCTGCCGCCGATCATCACAGCCAACCTGCCCTACGTCACACGCGAGGAGATTGAGGGGCTGCCGCCGGAGATCCAAGCACACGAGCCACGCATCGCACTCGATGGCGGGGAAGATGGGCTGGCACTGGTGCGGCGCCTGTTAGAACAGATCGCGGCGCGCGCAGAGACGCACGATCATGCGTCTCTACTGCGCGCCGCCTTCCTCGAAATCGGCGCGTCGCAAGGGCCGGCTGCACTGGCCGCGGCGCAGGCCATCCTGCCGCATGCACATGCCGAGATCAAAAAAGACCTGGCCGGCTTGGATCGCGTGCTGGCGATTCACTTTCACGGTTGAATTGATGATCCGAGCAATCTGCTGATGGTATTCCTCCTTCGCTCAGCCGTCGCGGGGAACTTTGGAGGCTCGATCCGAATGAATCTGTGCGCAGTAAGTGCAATTTGGGCGACCCAAGTTGGGGTCGCCCGGATTGCACTCATAAGATGCGATCAGGCCTGCACGTGCGCCTCCAGGAACCACAGCCACTTGTCAAGGTCGCGCGAAACCTCGGTGAACAGGTCGGCGGTGTCCAAATCGCCGGCCTCGTCAGCGACATCTATCGCCTTGCGGGTGCTGGCAGCCAGCGCCGCGTAGCGTTCGGCCAGCGCACGTATGTGATCCATACCCGCGATCACGTCGGTCGGGTAGTCGGGCAAGGTGGACGCTTTGGCCGCCATGCGCACCGTGCCGGCGGCGTAACCGCCCAGCGCCGTGATGCGCTCGGCGATCTCGTCCACGTAGCCCTCCAGACCCTCGGCGAAGTCGTCGAACATCTCGTGCAGCGCGATGAACTGCGGCCCCTTCACGTTCCAATGCGCCTGCTTGGTCTGGCTCATCAAGTCGAACGTGTCGGCCAGTTGCTGGTTGAGCAGCGCGATCATCTGGCTGCGCACTTCAGCCGGCAAGTCGTTGCGCGTGTCGAAAGTCGCCGACGCGCCGTTCCGGCTGCTGGATCGCTTGGTCTTCATCTCTAGCTTTGCCATCTTTTCATGCCTCCTTTACATCGGTGACGCGACCGTCACCCGACACTGCTTCACCGGCGACGAGTTCGGGCGTCCTGCTGCCCTCCGATCGCGGGGACTCGTCCGAGCAACCGTCGCGCGTGAACTCCAAACCGTCGCCGCCGGCCTTGACGTCCACGACGATGCAATCGCCGGCCTTGAACTTGCCCTGCAGCAACTGCACGCTCAGCGGCCCTTCGACGTATTTCTGCATGGCGCGGCGCAGCGGTCGCGCGCCGAAGTTCGGGTCGTAGCCCTGGCGCGCCAGCCACTTGCGGGCACCTTCCTTCAGCTCGATCTGGATGCCGCGCTCCATCAGCCGCTCGCGCACCTCGCGCAGTTGCAGCTCGACGATCTTCTCCACGTCCTCAAGCGACAGCGGCGAGAAGACGATGATCTCGTCCACGCGGTTGAGGAACTCCGGCCGGAAGGTGCGCTTGAGCGCATCTTCGATCTTCTTGTGGTCGCCCACCATCTTCATCTCGTCCGCACTGGTCGGCTTGATGAAGCCGAGCGTGCCGCCCTTGCGCACGTATTCTGTGCCCAGGTTGCTGGTCATGATGATGACGGTGTTGTTGAAGTACACCACGCGCCCCTGGCCGTCGGTCAGCCGGCCGTCATCCAGGATCTGCAGCAAGGCGTTCCACACGTCCGGGTGGGCCTTCTCGATCTCGTCGAACAGCACCACCTGGTAGGGCCGCCGGCGGATGCGCTCGGTGAGCTGACCGCCTTCTTCGTAGCCCACGTAGCCCGGCGGCGCGCCGAACAGCCGGCTGACGGTGTGCCCTTCGCGATACTCGCTCATGTCCACGCGCACCAGCGCGTTCTCGTCGTCGAACAGGAACCAGGCCAGCGCCTTGGCCAGCTCGGTCTTGCCTACACCGGACGAGCCGAGGAAGATGAACGAGCCGATCGGCCGGTTGGGGTCCTTCAGGCCGCTGCGCGCGCGCCGGATGGCGTCGCTGATGGCCTTGATGGCCTCGTCCTGGCCGACGATGCGCTCGTGCAGCCGCTCCTCCATCTTCAGCAGCTTCTCGCTCTCGGCCTCCATCATCTGGTTGACCGGGATGCCGGTCCACTGGGCAACCACGCTGGCGATGTCGTCTTCGTCCACCACCTCATCGAGGTTCTTCTCGATCGCCCACTTCTCGCGCTGCCGGTCGAACTCCTGCTGCAAGCGCAGGCGGTGCGTCTTCAGCTCGGCAGCCTTCTGGTAGTCCTGCGCAGCCGCAGCGGCTTCCTCCTCGGCACGCAGCCGCTCCAGCTCCTTGCTCTTGGCCTTCAGGTCGGGCGGCAGGGTGAACAGCGCCACGCGCAGCTTGGCCGCTGCCTCGTCGATCAGGTCAATTGCCTTGTCCGGCAGCTTGCGGTCGGTGACGTAGCGCGCCGACAGCTTGGCCGCAGCCACAATGGCTTCGTCGGAGATGCTGACTTTGTGGTGCGCTTCGTAGCGGTCGCGCAGCGCGCGCAGCATCTCGATCGTCTCATCCACGCTCGGCTCGTCCACGAACACCGGTGCGAAGCGGCGCTCCAGCGCGCTGTCCTTCTCGATGTAGCGGCGATACTCGTCCAGCGTAGTCGCGCCGATGGCCTGCAGTTCGCCGCGGGCAAGCGCCGGCTTGAGCATATTGCTGGCGTCCATCGCGCCGGCGCCGCTGCCTGCGCCGACCACGTTGTGCAGCTCGTCAATGAACAGGATGATCTCGCCCTCGCTGCGCACGACCTCTTCCATCGCGGCCTTCAGGCGCTCCTCAAAGTCGCCGCGGAAGCGCGAGCCGGCCACCATCGCGGCCAGGTCCAGCGCTACCACACGCTTGCCCAGCAGGATCTCCGGCACGTCGCCGCTGACGATCTTCTGCGCCAGGCCCTCGACGATGGCAGTCTTGCCCACGCCGGCCTCGCCGATCAGCACCGGGTTGTTCTTGGTGCGACGGCTGAGCACCTGGATCACGCGCAAGATTTCCTCGTCGCGGCCGATGACCGGGTCGAGCTTGCCTTCCTTGGCCATCTGCGTCAGGTCGCGCGAATATTTCTCCAGGGTGCGATACTTGCTCTCGGCCTTGGGGTCGGTCACCCGCTGGCCGCGGCGCAGGTCCTTGATGGCGTCGCTGATCTTGTCGCGCGTGACGCCCATCTCGCGCAAGATGCGCTCGGCCGGCGTGTTGCGCTCGGTGCTGATGGCGAGGAAGAGGTGCTCGGTGCTGATGTACTCGTCCTTGAAGCGGTTGGCCTCTTCGTTCGCCACGTCCAGGATGCGCTTGACGCGCGGCGTGATGAAGATCTGCGCCGACGCGCCGCCGTAGATCGTGGCCTTCGGCGACTTGCGCAGCTCCTCGTCCACTTTGCCGATCATCACGTTGACGTCCACGCCCAGGTGCTCCAGGATTTGCGACACGACGCCCTCGGGCTGTTCGAGCAACGCCAGCAGCAGATGCTCGGTGTCTATCTGGCTGTGGCCGTAACGGCTTAGCACTTCATAGGCGCGCGAAGCAGCGTCCTGCGCGCGTTCGGTGAATCGGTCGAATCTCATCATGCTTGATCAATCTCAAGGGGGATCAGAGGTCAAGGATCAGAGCCGTTTGACAGCCGAGGATCGGTGACCGGTGATCCAACTTCAAACCCAAACTCAATCGAACAACACAACCCACGAATCACAACCCAATTTCATGCACGCCGCTCCGGGCGCTGTCGTCGGTCGTTCGATCGCAAGCATCCGAGGCGGCGGCGATGTGTGCTTCGTTGCAGCTTTGGGGATTATAGCGACCGGTGTTAATGGAACGTCAGAGGCCGGTTGGAGCAGCATTGGCGGCGCTCAGCCCTCGCCGCGGCCGATGTTGCGCAGCACGCACACGAAGTGGTCGGGGTCGTCGCCGGCCAAGAACGAGTAGGTGAGGTGGTAGCCGTTGCCGAACGGCAGATCCCACACGTCGTACTCGGTCTTGCGTGGGTCGGGATCGCTGACGATGCGCACGTCGCGCGAGGGCTGGCGGGGCGACTGCTTGAAGCCGCGCAATGCCAGCAGCGCCTGTGCTTGGACGCGCGCGTCAAGCGCGTCGAAGGCTTGCAGGAAGCGGGCGGTGACGCGGAAGATCATCGGCGCCTCCTGAACCGGCGCAGGGCCATCGCCAGCCGGTCGGCTTGATCAAGGCGCGCCGTGGGGTCGTTCTGCTTCAAGACGGCGATCAGGGCGTCTACGTCGGCGAAGTCCTCGTAGCGGCCGGCCTTCAGGTCGTCCTCGGCGTCGCGCTCGGCGCGGCGCCATTCGGCGGTGTAGAACCAGGCGTCTTTGGGGTTGATCCGGCGCGGGCGCGGTGGCTGCAGTGCGAACTCGATCGCGTCTATCAAGCCGATCAGATCCCACAGCGGGTTGCCGAACCGGTCGAACATCGCTTTGTCCCGAAGTATCGCCGAATTCCGGCGCGAACGGTAGGCACGTCGGCAGGCTTCGACGGCTTCGACAAGCTCAGCCGCCGGCTGAGCTTCACCACCGCAGCCACTTCTCCGGCGTGATCTCGATCAGCGCGTTGTAGCTGCCGTCGGTCACGATGTCCCAGCCGTATTTTTGCTTGAATTCGGCCACTACGTCGTCGGGGTAAGGGCGCGGCAGGATGGCGGCGCGGCCTTCGGCGATGATCGGCTGGTTGCCGTCTTCCAGCGCCGCCGAGGCGCGCGGGTTGGCGGCGATGTTCTTGGCCTTCACCGACCGGCCTTCGGTGCAGATGTAGAAGCGCTCGCGCACCCACACGAACCAGATCGGCACGAGGTGCGGCCGGCCGTCCGGGCGGACGGTGGCCAGCCAGATGTTGCGCTCGGTGAACAGGCGGGCGTCGGTCATGGGCTTTCGGATTATTGTGGGTCAACCTCCAATCCGCAATCTCCAATCTCCAATCCTCAATTCATTTCAGCCAGCGATCCAGCCAGGCGAACGCCTCCTCTTGCATCTCGACATTGAACTGGTGCGGCACATCGTAGAAGCGGCAAGCGAAGCGCTCGCGCAGGCCGGCCTTGGCGTAGAGCGCCTCCAGCCGCGCGCAGGTGCGCTGCATCCCCTCCAGTGGGAACAGCGCGTCCTGCGCGCATTGCTGCACCATCAGCGCGCCGGGCATGCCCATCGCCGCCACGTCGCTCAGCTCCAGCCAGCCGGTCAGGCCGGGCACGTATTGCGCCCACGAGTGCCGGCCGATGTGCTCCGGCATCAGCTCGCACCAATCGGTCATCCAGCCCACCGTGACGGCGGCCTTGATCCGCGGATCGGTGCCGAATAGCCAGTTCGTCCGCATGCCGCCCATCGAGAGGCCCACGCAACCGATGCGCTCACGATCCACTTCGGGGCGCGAGGTCAGATAGTCCACGCTGGTGCGGTCGTCGTGCGACAGGATGCCCATCCAGGTCGCGCCGGCGGCGACGATGTGCCGCATCACCAGCTCTTCGAGCAGGCTGTAGGTCTCATTCACGCCGGGCACGCCGGTCTTGAATTGCGCGCGGCGCTGCATCTCCTTTACCAGCTCCGGCGGCGCCTGCTGCAAGTCCAGCCGGCGCTCGCCCCAGTAGAACGCATCAATCACGATCACCACGTAGCCGCGCCGGGCCAGCTCGCCGGCGAAGGCGCGCCCGCCGTAGCCGCTCTGGCGGTAGGCGACCAGGTGCGGCGATTCGCGCTCCACTTCCACCAGCTTCTCTTTGCCGTGCACGTAGT
The DNA here is from genome assembly GCA_025055235.1 of Candidatus Roseilinea sp. GTDB lineage: Bacteria > Chloroflexota > Anaerolineae > J036 > Brachytrichaceae > JAAFGM01. The sequence continues at coordinate 7,830 of JANWYN010000081.1, forward strand.
AGCCGCCGTGGTCGTGCAGCGCGACGACGGCAGGCGCGGGCGCAGCCAGCTTTTTGGGAACCAGCACGTAGGCCGGCACACGCGACGACGGCGCGCTGGCGAACGTCACTTTCTCGCGCACGTAGTCGCCCTTGTCCACGACTTCGATTACCCGCGGGTCGAGCGGGGCCGGCGGCGGCGCGTAGCGCAGCAGTTCCAGCGCCTTGGCGCGGGCAGCCTCGCGCCAGGCGGCCAGATCGGTGAACTGCGGGTTGAGGAAGGAGAGCGCCGGCAGGTTGTGCTCGGCAATGGCCGAGACGAAGGGATGAAGGTTGCCGAGGGGTGGATGGGTCATGGTCTGTGGCGCGCATTATCGGGCATTCGACCGAGCATTGCCCGCGGACACATCCACCGCGCCGAAGCGCCATCCACCAGCGCAAAATCACGCGATTTCGGCTACTTCCCGGCCACCTGGACGCCCACGGCATGGCGCGTCGGTGTGTCTTGTGGACGCAGCGCCGCCCTGCTGCCGACGACCAGTGCCAGCGCAAGTGCGATGAAGATCGCGCCGGTCCAATAGGGCGCGCCCGGGCCGATGGCGTCAAAGACCAAGCCGGCCCACAGCGGGCCGAACACCCGGGTGAGCGCGCCCAGCGATTGCGTCACGCCCAGGATGCTGCCCTGCTCCTGATGCGACACCTGATTCGACACCATGCCGGTCAGCGTCGGCGTGGTCAGGCCGTTGCCCATGCTGAGCGCGCCGAGCACGGGGAAGAGCATCCAGGCTTGCGGGATGAAAGCGATCAGCGCGTAGGTCGCCACCTGCACGCCCATGCCGAAGATGGCCAGCCGGCGGTCGCCGAAGCGCGGCACCAAGCGCCGGATGATCACTGCTTGCATGATCACCCCGATCACGCCGACGAAGCTGAACAGGATCGCGTTTTGATTCGGCCCCCAGCCAAATCGCTCCAGCGTGAAGAGTGGGAAGTTGTTCTGCAGGCCGGAGAAGGCGAAGTTGAAGCCGAAGAAGGCCAGCAGCAGCGCGCTCAGGTTCGGGCGCTTGAACGCTTCGGAGAGCGCGCCGAATGGATTGGCCTTGGCGAAGGTGAGCGGCTCGCGCGTGCGCCGCTCGGCCGGCAGCGACTCGGGCAGGACGAAATAGCCCAGCACGACGTTGGCCAGGGCCAGCGCACCGGCGAAGTAGGCCGGCGCAGACAGGTTGATGTTGCTCAGCAGGCCACCCAGCGCCGGGCCGATGATGAAGCCCAGGCCGAAGGCCGCGCCGATCAGGCCGAACGCCTTGGAGCGATCCTGCGGCGGCGTGACGTCGGCGATGAACGCCTGCGCAATCGAGATGTTGCCGCCGGTGATGCCGTCAATCACCCGCGAGAGGAACAACAGCCACAGCGCGCCTGCTGCGCCGAAGATGAAGTAGCCGATGGCCGTGCCCAGCAGGCTGATCAGCAGCACGGGACGGCGGCCGTAGCGGTCACTGAGCCAGCCGAGGAGGGGCGCTGCCGCGAACTGGAAGAGCGAATACGATGCGCTCAGCATGGCGACGGCCAGCGCATCGGTGTTGAACTGCCGCACGATGAACGGCGCGATCGGGATGAGGATGCCTACACCGAGCAGGTCAATGAAAACCGTGATGAAGATGAACGTCAACGCGCCCCGACCGGCCTTCGCTGGCGGCTGCGCGAGCTTACCTCCCTTCTCGAACATGCGTACGAACTCCTTTGCTAGCAGCGATTGCCGATCATCCTCAGCAGATGGCCGCTCATTCGCAGTGCCATAATGAAGCAAGTGGTTAAACGAACTAGATGATTCGCTGCGCGCGTTAGCGTCTGATTAAAGTTTGCATAGTGTTTGTTTAATAACGCGATTTGCTGCGCTTCGCTACAATCCGAGAACCTGTGTCACATCTGTCAAGTCTCGTTCCCTCCCGCGTCATTGCCGACCTGCGCGAGCTAGCGGCTCTGACCTCCGATGCGAATGGCGCGCAGCGCGTGGCCTGGACGCCAACCTGGGCTAAAGCGCGCGCATGGTATCGCGGCAAGCTGGCCGAGCTGCCGGTCGAGGTCGAGCAGGATGAAGCCGGCAATCTCTGGGCGACCCTACCTGGTGCGTCGCCCTGCGTGCTGGTGATGGGCAGCCACCTGGACAGCGTGCCCAACGGCGGCTGGCTGGACGGCTGCCTCGGAGTGCTGGCCGGCCTGGAGGTCCTCCGGCGCATCGCCGGTGAAGGCCGGCCACCTGTGACCGTGCGGCTGGTGGACTGGGCCGACGAAGAGGGCGCGCGCTTCGGGCGCAGCCTGTTCGGCTCCAGCGCCGTCGCCGGGCGGCTGAACCTCGAATGGGTCAACCGGCTCGCCGACACCGACGGCGTGCGTTTGCCCGACGCCGTGCGCGCCTTCGGCGTGGACGTCGCAACGGCGGAGCGCGCTCGCCGGCAGATCGCCAACGCCGGCGCATACTTGGAGCTGCACATCGAGCAGGGGCCGGTGCTGGAGTCGCTCGGCTTGCCGCTCGGCGCGGTGATCGGCTGCTACGGCATCGAGCGGCACCAACTCACTTTCAGCGGCGTCGCGGCGCACGCCGGCGGCTTCCCCATGCACCTGCGCCACGACGCCTTCCTGGCCGCGGCGCGCTTCGCCCTGGAGGTGCGCGAGATCGCCAAGCGCCGTGGCGGCGTGGGCACGAACGGCCGCGTGCGCAACACGCCCGACATCCCGACGGCCGTGGCCGGCGAGTGCGCCATCACGCTGGACATGCGCCACATTGACGCCGCCCAGTTGCAGGCAATGGTAGACGAAGCACGCGCAGCAAGCGAACGCATCGCGGGCGAAGAAGGGGTGCGCGTAGCCTGGCGCACGATCTATCAGTCGCCACCGCAGTTGTTCCATCAGCATTTGGTGGATTTGTGCGACGAGGCGATTCGGGAGGTGAACGCCGGCGCCTCGCATCGCATGCCCAGCGGCCCGGGCCACGACGCGATCGAGATGGCCTGGGCCGGCGTGCCGACGGTCATGCTGTTCGTGCAAAGCCTGCGCGGCCTCTCGCACAACAAGGACGAGGACACGCGCACTGAGCACCTCGAACTCGCTGTGCGCGCCTTCGACCGGCTGGCCGGCAAGGCGATGGCGTGGTTAGCCGGTCGCAGCGCGTGAGTTCAAGTTCGGCTCACGCGATTGCAGTTCAGCGCCTAACGCGCTCCGAGCGCGTTAGGCAACGATCAGTTGCCACTTTCGCGCCTGTAAAACTACAATCCTCGATATGAGCATGCTCGACCCAAAGCGAACCGTCCAAGAACTGCAAGAGCTGCGCGCGTTGACCAGCGACCCGAACACCGGCGGCGCGATGCGCGTGGCCTGGACCGACACCTGGCTGAAGGCGCGCGAGTGGCTGCGCGAGAAGGCCAGCAGCCTGCCACTGGAGATCCACAACGACGAAGCCGGCAACACCTGGTACACCCTGCCCGGCAAGAGCAAAAAGGCGCTGCTCATCGGCGGGCATATGGACAGCGTGCCCAACGGCGGCTGGCTGGACGGCTGCCTAAACGTGCTGGCCGGCCTGGAAGTGCTGCGCCGCATCAACGACCAGTATCACGGCAAGCCGCCGGTCACCGTGCGGCTGGTGGACTGGGCCGATGAAGAAGGCGCGCGCTTCGGCCGCAGCCTGCTCGGCAGCAGCGCCTGCGGCGGCACGTTCAAGCCCAACGAAGATCGCAACCGCACCGACAAGGACGGCATCCGGCTCGAAGATGCACTGCGGCGCTGCGGCGTGGAGATTGACCAGATGGGTAAGAGCCACAAGGAGCTGAAGCACGCCGCGGCTTACTTGGAGCTGCACATCGAGCAAGGGCCGGTGCTGGAGAGCATGGGCTTGCCGCTGGGCGCGGTGCTCGGCACCTTCGGCGTCGAACGCCACGCCATCAAGTTCATCGGCCAGGCGGCGCACTCCGGCAGCACGCCGATGGACAAGCGGCGCGACGCGCTCGCCGCAGCAGCTAAGCTGGCGCTGGAGATCCGCCCCATCGCCAACAAGTACGGCGGCGTGTGCACCGTCGGCAGTTGCATCACCAAGCCCGGCATCGTCACTGCCGTCGTCGGCGAGTGCGACATCACCCTCGACCAGCGCAATCTGAGCGCGAGCAAACTGGCGCGCATGTATAACGACGCCGTCAAAGCCAGCAAGCGCTTCGCCAAAGAGGAGAAGTGCGAGGTGAGCTGGAGCCGCATCTGGAATATCGAGCCGATCCTCTTCCACAAAGACCTGATCAAGATGTGCTACGACAGTTGCGTCGAGGTGGCGGGGACGGCGCACAAGCTGCCCAGCGGCCCGTTGCACGATGCCGCCGAAGTCGCGCGCGCCGGCGTGCCCACGGTCATGATGTTCGTGCAAAGCCTGCGCGGCATCTCGCACAACCCAATTGAAGATACCAAGATCGAGCACATCGAGATGAGCGTGCGCGCGCTTGACCGGCTGGCCGACAAGACCATAGCGTGGATTCAGCGCGGATGAACCGCGCCGTGCTCGTGCGATGCGAGGTGAGGGATCGCGATGGACATCGGCATCATCGGCGTAGGACGTGTGGGCAGCGCGCTGGGGCGGCGCTGGGCGGAGAACGGCCATGCGATCCTGTTCGGCGCGCGCGATCCGCACGGCGAGATGGCGAAGGCAGCACTCGCGCAATCTCCCGGCGCACGCGTCGGCTCTGTGCGTGAGGCAGCCGCTTTCGGCGAGGTCGTGTTGATCGCTGTGCCGGGCATTTCCGTGCTCGACGCCGTTCACGCCTGCGGCAGCTTGCGCGGCAAGATCGTGGTAGATGCCAACAACTGGTTCGGCGAACGGCCGCCCGGCGTCACGCGCTCGTTGGCCGAAGCAATCGCCGAAGCCGCGCCCGGCGCGCGCGTGGTCAAGGCCTTCAACATCACCGGCAGCGGCAACATGCTCGACCCATGCTACGGCGAGCAAAACGCCGACATGTTCATCTGCGGCGACGATGCCGCAGCCAAATCGGTGGTCGGCGAGCTGGCGTCGAGCATTGGCTTCGACGTGGTGGACGCCGGCCCGCTCAGCGCCGCCATCGGCCTGGAGCACCTGGCGCAGTTGTGGGTGCATTTGGCCTACAGGCAAGGCATGGGGCCGAACATCGCCTGGAAGCTGCTCCGGCGCTGAGCGTATCCTAGGCGCTACGGGTAGAGGCGGTTGAGCAGGCGGGGGAAGGGCGACGCCTCGCGCACGTGCTCGATGCCGCAGATCCAGGCCACCGTGCGTTCGACGCCCAGGCCGAAGCCGCTATGCGGCACGCTGCCGTATTTCCGCAGCTCGATATACCACTTGTAGGGTTCCATCGGCAGGCCATGCTCGCGGATGCGTCGCTCGAGCAGCGCGCCGTCGCTGATGCGCTCGCTGCCGCCGATGATCTCGCCGTAGCCTTCCGGCGCAAGCAAGTCGGCGCTCTTACAGACCTCCGGCCGGTCGGGATAGGGCTCCATGTAAAACGCCTTCACTGCGCTGGGGAAGCCGGTGACGAACACCGGCTTGTCGAAGAGCTGCGTCAACGCCGTCTCGTGCGGGCTGCCGAAGTCCGTGCCCCACTCGATGCGCAGCAGATCGGGATCCTCGATGCCCTGCAGCGGCGCGCCGTCGTGGGCGACGACAGCCTCGCCGGCCTTCAGCCGGGCGTGCATGTCTTGCAGCGTCTTGATCGCGTCGTCGTAGGTGATGCGCGGGAAGGGCGGCGCGACGCGCTGTAGCCGGGTCACGTCGCGCCCCAGCAACTTGAGTTCATTCGCGTTCTCGCGCAGACACGTCTGCACGATGTGGCTGACGAATTGCTCCTCGATCTCCAAAAGCCGGTCGAGGTCGCAGAACGCGATCTCCGGCTCCACCATCCAGAATTCGGTCAGGTGGCGGCGGGTTTTGCTCTTCTCGGCGCGAAAGGTGGGGCCGAAGCAGTACACGCGGCCAAAGGCGAAGATGCTCGCTTCGTTGTAGAGCTGGCCGGTCTGCGCCAGATAGGCTTTCTCGTCGAAATAGTCCACCTCGAACAGGTTGGTGGTGCCTTCGGCAGCGCTAGGCGTGAGGATGGGCGTGCTTACCTCGATGAAGCCGTGTTCGTCCAGCCAGGCGCGGATGGCGCGCATGACCGTGGCGCGCACGCGCAGCACCGCCCACTGCCGCGACGAGCGAATCCACAGGTGGCGGTGGTCCATCAAGAATTCGACGCCGTGCTCCTTTGGGCCGATGGGGTAGTCCTCGGCGCGTTGGATCACTTGGAGCGACTGCACATCCAGCTCGTAGCCGCCCGGCACGCCCGGCGCGCGCGCGTCGGCTCGCACCGCGCCGGTCACGATCAGGCTGCTCTCCTGCGGCAGCTTGTCGGCGACCGCGAAGGTCTCGTCGCCGACGTTCGGCCGGAACACCACGCACTGGCAGATGCCGGTGCCGTCGCGCACCTGCAAGAAGGCCAGCTTGCCCTTGCCGGTTTTGTTGTAGAGCCAGCCGCGCAGCGTGACGACCTGGCCGACGTGTTGCGGGAGCGCTGCGATGGAGACGATGGGTGCGTGCATGCCGCGATTCTATACGCGCTCGCTGTGGGCGCGGGCCGCATGCCTGCGCACCTTCACACCGATGCGCGCAGCGCGCCTATCAGAAGAGTGCCCGGCGCTCAACTGCCGGGCTAAGGGGACGGGCGGGCTTCGAGCAGGCTTCGACGGGCTTCGACAAGCTCAGCCCGCGTTTATCCGCGCGTCACGTGCAGTTACACCACGCGGGCGATGCTGCCGCGCGGGGTCTTGCGCACCTCGATCTGCGCCGGGAAGGCGTCCTTCAGCTCATCAATGTGGGTGATGACGAAAATGCGCTCGAAGTCATCTTCGATGGCTCTGATGGCCTCGATCAACCGCTCGCGGCCTTGCGCGTCTTGCGTGCCGAAGCCTTCGTCTATGAACAGCGTCTGCAACCGGGCGTTGGCGCGGTGGGCCAGCAGCCGGCTGAGCGCGATGCGAATGGCGAAGTTCACCCGGAAGGCCTCGCCGCCGCTGAACATCTCGTAGGTGCGCTCGCCCAATTCGTCGCTGATGCGAATTTCGAGCGTCTCGCTGGTCTCGCCCTTCTGCGTTAGCCGCTGCGTCTCGAAGCGCACGTTCATCCGGCCGTTCGTCATGCGGCCGAGCAGGGCGTTGGCCGAGGCCTCCAGCTCCGGCAGCACGCTCTCGATGATCATCGCCGGCACGCCGTTCTTGCCGAAAGCAGTGCGCAGCTCCGTGAAGAGCGACTGCTGCTTCTTGTTCGCAGCCAGTTCAGCGATTAGCCGGTCGCGCGTGCCGCGCATGGCCAATGCGGACTTCACGCGCTGGTTGGCCTCGCCCACTTTGCGCTGCGCGCGGAAGAAGTCGTCGCGGGCGCGCTCCAGCGCCGCGCTCACCTCCGGCGCGCGCTGCAGCTCGCGCTCACAACTCGCGATCGCCGCTCGCAATTCTTCGAGCGACCTTTCCTCGCCGGATTTTTGCTCCAGCAGCGCTGCCTCGCGCAAGTCGAGCGCCTCCAGCGCGCGCCGTTCGCTCTCGATGGCGACCTCGGCGCGGTCGAGCTGCGCTTTGCGCTCGGCGTAGGGCATCAGGCGCGTCTGGATGTCTTGGCGCAGCCGGTTGTGCGCCGCGGCGTCGTAGCCCAATTCGGCGAGTTCCTGCGTCACCTGCGCCAACAATCGGTGCGCATCATGCGCGTAGTCGCGCTGCTCTAGCCGCGCGACCAGCTCGTCCACCGCAGCCTGCGCTGCCGGCAGTTGCGCTTCGGCTTCCTCTGCGCGCGCGATGCGGTCGGCCAGTGCGGCATGCTCGCGCTGCAGCGCCGGCAGGTCGCGCAAGTCGTGGTCGAGCGCGGCGATCCGTGCTTCGATCTCGGCGCGCTGGTCGTTGAGCTGTTTGACCAGCGCTTCGTTGGCCCGGTAAGCGTCGCCGCGTTCCTTGCCGCGCGCTTGCCATTCCGCCAACAGGCGCGCGCGATCTTCCTCGGACAACTCGCGCCCGCAGGTCGGGCAGATTGCGCCGACGCGGCTGAGCGCGTCAATCCGAGCCTTCAGTTCGCGCATCTCTTGGCGCAGCGTTTCGTTCTGCGCTTTCGCTTCGCCTTGCCGCTCGCGCGCCTCGCTCAGCTCGCGTTGGCGTTCGTCGCGCTCGCGCTGCGCAGCCTCCAGCCGGGCGAGTTGCGCGCTCACCTCACGCTGCTTCTCCTCCAGCGCCTGGTCGGCGGCCAGTTGGCGCAGTTCGCTCAGCCGGCGGCGCGCTTCAACCAGCTCGCGCTCCAGCGCGTTGCGCGCATCGGCGATGGCGCGTTCGGCAGCGTATTTGCGCTCGTTCAGCCCGGCCATGTTGGCCAGCTTCAGGTTGAGCGACTCGTGCAACGCGCGCGCCTGCTCCAGCTCGGCGAAGCCGCGCTCGATCTCTTCGCGTTGGCACAGCGCGCTCCGGTATTGCTCGAGCAGCGCTGCGTGTTGGTTGCGCTCGGCGTGCAGCTTGTCGAGGTCGGCCTGCAAGGCGCGCAGGCGCGCTTCGGCCTGCGCCTGCTGCGCGCGCAGCGCCCGGGCGCGTTCCCGCTGGCGTTCGATCTCGGTCATGGCGGCCTCGGCCTGTTGCATCGCGCGTTCCGCATCATGCACGACGGCCTGCGCTTCTTCGAGCGCGCGTTCGTATTCGGGCAGCCGGGCGATCTCGGCTTCGGCTTGGTCGAGTTCGGCCTTGAGCTTGGTTTGATCTTCCTCTAGCTTCGCCAGGCGATCCTTGGCGCGCGTCTCGTATTCCTGCCAGATGTCGAGGTTGAGAATTTCGCTCAGCACGGCTTTGCGCTGGGCCGGTGGCTTGAGCGTGAACTCATCGGCACGGCCCTGCTTGAGGTAGGCCGAGTTGATGAACGTCTCGTAGGTGAGGTTGAGCGTGCGGATGATCTTGTCCTGCGTGTCGGCGATGCGCGCTTCGGTCAATGTATTCCAGCCGTTGTCGGCGGTTTTCACCAAGAAGTCGAGCGTGCCGCTGGAAGTTGGCGCTTTGCCTTTGGCGGCTTTGCCGATCTTGCGCGTGCGCACCACTTGGTAGATATGCCGGCCTTCGCTGAAGGTGAGGGCGACGCGCATCTCGGTCGTGCCCTGATGGATGAGTTCGTCGTCGCGCTTGGCGCGCGCTTGTCCCCACAGTGCCCAGGTGATCGCATCGAGCAACGTGCTCTTGCCGGCGCCGTTCTCGCCGGTGAGTACCACGACGTGCAGCCCGCTGAAGTCCAGCGGCTCCGGGTCGCGGTAGGCCATGAAGTTCTTCAGCTCGAGCTTGAGAGGGATCATCGGGTCGGGTGTCGGGTGTCAGGTTGCAGGTTGCAGGTGTCAGGTTTTGGGTGCTGCGATTGACGCTTTACGTCTTGCGTCTTGTGTCGTACGTCATGCGCCCTGCGTCGTGCGTCATGCGTCTTGCATCTCGAACGCGGAGAGCGCCTGCCAATCGTAGTCCACGCGACCGTCGTCGTGCAGCGTCAGCCGGCCGATGCGCGGCGACTCTCTGGAGCGCGTCTCCGCCGACGTCGAAACGGCGCCCGGGTTGAAATATAGCGCGCCGTCCAATCGCACTGCACAGCTCAAATGCGAATGCCCGAAGACAACGATCGTCGCTTCGGGTGGCTTCAAACGCGCCAGCCGGGCGATCAATTTCTGGTTGATGTGCGAGAGCGAATGTCGCCCGCCGATGCCGGTGAATTTGTCCATCAACGAGTGGGCGAAGCTGATGTGCCCATGGGTCATCCAGATGACGTGCCGGCCCGCGCGCAGCGTCAGGCACAACGGCAAGTCTTGATCGTGCAGGCCGGTGCTGAACTGCCAGTGCAGGTTGCCGCGCACCGCGTAGGTCGGCGCGATCGCCTGCAGCGGCGGCAAGATATCGGTCGTCTCCAGGTCGCCGGCGTGCAGGATGGCATCGCTGCCGCGCAACAGCTCATACACTTGCGGCGGCATCTCGCTCAGCCGGTGCGGGATGTGCGTGTCGGCCAGCACGCCGATGCGCCGGCAGCCGTTCAGCTCGATCACCGGGGGATGCAGCGCGTCGCTCACGTTTCGACGCGCGATGTTACCATTCTCGGCGTATCATCCGTTCAAACGCAACCATGACGCAGCACATCAACCGCTCGATCTTAGAGACCATCCTCGATCACAAGCGCAACGACGAATTGCCCCAGCGCAAGCGCCGGACGCCGCTCAGCGAAGTGCGCCGCCTGGCCGAAACAGCCGGCGCGCCGGCGCGCGACTTCGCCACGGCGTTGCGCCGGGCAGACGGCTTAGTTGCGCTCATCGCCGAGATCAAACGCGCTTCGCCTTCCAAAGGCGAGCTGGCGCAAGGCGAGTTTCAGCCTGCGGCGCTGGCGCGCACCTACGTAGCGAACGGTGCATCGGCTATCAGCGTGCTGACCGACGAGCGCTTCTTCAAGGGTTCGCTGGATCACCTGCGCCAAGCGCGCGCCGTCGTGGACGTGCCGCTGCTGCGCAAGGATTTCATCCTCGATCCGTATCAACTATACGAGGCGCGCGCCGCCGGCGCCGATGCTGTGCTGTTGATCGTCGCAGCGCTCGACGACGGCGAGCTGCGCGATCTATTCGCACTGGCATGCGAGTTGGGGATGACACCGCTGGTCGAGGTGCACGACGAACGTGAGACCGACCGCGCGCTTGCCATCGGCGCGCGCGTAATCGGCGTCAACAACCGCGACCTGCGCACCTTCGTCACCGACATCGAGACCACGGCGCGCTGCGCGGCGCGGTTGGCGAATGATTGTGTGAACGCGGACGGCTACACGCTCATATCGGAGAGCGGCATCTTCACTGCCGGAGACGTCGCGCGCGTTGCGGCGATGGGCGCGCATGCCGTCCTGGTCGGCGAGTCCATCATCACGTCGGGTGATGTGGCGGCGCAGGTGCGCGCGTTATCGCAGGTGAGCAGGCAGGCTGCCGCGCCTGGCAACCTGCCTGCATGAGAATCACTGTTTCTTCAGCAGGTCGCGGATCTCGGTGAGCAGCTTCACGTCCGCCGGTGGTTCGGCGGGTGGCGGGGCCGGCTGCTTGTAGATCTTGTTCACCGCGCGCACCAGAAAGAACACCGCGACGGCGATAACCAGGAAGTTGATGATGGTCTGGAGGAATTGTCCCCAGGCGATCACCGGTGCGCCGGCTTCCTGTGCAGCAGCCAGCGAAGCATACTGCTTCCCGTCGAGCGGGATGAACAGATCGGCGAAGTTGGCGCCGCCGAGGATCAGGCCGATGGGTGGCATGACAATGTCGTTGACGAGGGAGTTCACGATCGCCCCGAACGCGGCGCCCATGATCAAACCCACGGCTAAGTCCACGACGTTGCCCCGGGCGATGAACTCTCGAAATTCTTTCCACATAGTGCTCTTTCTCCTCCTATTGCGGTGTTGTCTGCGGTTTTACCCGACCGGCGCGTGTTATACCACCGAGCGAGAGAGTGTAGGGGAGCATGCCTTTATGCATTGCCCGCGACTTCAGTTGCCGGGCAATTTGCCCCTAGCGGGAAATACACCCCCTATGTGCTTGGCATTGTGTGCTGTTCTATAATCTCGCGCCCACACCTTCACGCGGGTGTGCATCCCTGAACAAAAGGACGCGTCAATGAAAATCTCGTGTCTGCAGGAAAATCTCGCGCGCGGATTGAATATCGTCAGCCGCGCCGTTGCTCCACGCACGGCCACCTTGCCTGTGCTCACGCACATCTTGCTTGCCACGGACAACGGGCGCTTGAAGATCGCAGCGACCAACCTCGAATTGGGGATCAGTTGCTGGATCGGCGCGAAGGTGGAGGACGAGGGGGCGATCACCGTGCCGGCGCGCACGTTCACCGACCTGGTCGCCCTGTTGCCCGCCGACAAAGTGGACCTCGATCTAAACATCCGCACGCAGACGTTGCGCGTGCGAAGTGGCCGCACCGACGCCAACATCAAGGGCATTGACGCGCAGGAGTTTCCGATCATTCCCACCTTTCACAACGATGCGGTAGCGTGTATCGAACCGGCCGTGCTCAAGAAGATGATCGCGCAGGTGGTGTTCGCCGCGGCCACCGACGAGAGCCGCCCGACGCTGACCGGCGTGCTCACCAAGCTGGAGGGCGACAGGATCACCATGGCGGCGACGGATGGCTTCCGCCTGAGCGTGCGTTCCGACCGGCTGAAGGAGCCGGTGAGCGAGCCGCGCACCATCCTGATCCCGGCCAAGGCGCTGGTCGAAGTTGGGCGTGTGATGGGCGACCAGGAGGAGCCAGTGGCGATCAGCGTCACCCCCTCGCACGGCCAGGTGCTCTTCCACATGAAGGACGTGGATGTGGTCGCGCAATTGATTGATCAGAAGTTCCCGGACTACGAGCCGATCATCCCGAAGCGCCACGACACGCGCACGATCGTGAACACCGCCGAGTTGCTGAAAGCCTGCCGGCAAGCCAGCATCTTCGCCCGCGATTCGCTCGATACCGTGCGCGTGCTGATCACGCCGGGCGAAGAGCTCGAACCGGGCAAGGTCAGCGTGGTCGCACGCGCCGACGAGACCGGCGACAACCGGAGCGAACTGGAAGCGACCGTCGTCGGTAACGAGATCGAGATCGGCTTTAACGTCAAGTATCTGATCGAGGCCTTCTCCGCCGTGGACACGCCGCAGACGGCGATCGAGACCACGCAGCCGCGTAGCCCGGCCGTCATCCGCGCCATCGGCGACGACCATTTCTTCCATCTGGTGATGCCGATGCATCTGCCGAAGGGGTGAGTGGTGAGCTGTGAGCGGTGAGTGGTGAGCTGCGAGCTATGAGTGGTGAGCTGAGCGGATGTGGCCGTTGCGCGCACGCCGGCGTGAGCTGATCTTGGCCGCGACTATGGCTGTCACCTACCTCACCGCAGAGCGCGTCCGCCGGCTGTGTGACCCTAACTCATTCTCGTTCGAGACCACCGCCGAGCTGTCCTATACCGACGACATCTTCGGCCAGCCGCGCGCCGTGCGCGCCATTGACTTCGGCGTGAGCATGACCGCGCCGGGCTACAACCTGTTCGTGGTTGGCCCGGAAGGCACGGGGCGTGCTACAGCCATCCGGCGCTATCTGGAACGCACCGCCCCCAAGGCCGCACAACCGAGCGACTGGGTCTACGTCCACAACTTTGCCGAGCCGCGCAAGCCGATCGCCCTGCGGCTGCGCGCCGGCCAAGCAACCCGGCTGCGCGACCTGATGGAAGATGCCGTCGCTCAGGTGATACAGAAGCTCCCGCTCGCCTTTGAGACCGACGAATACGATGATGCCGCCGGTGCCATCGCTGCACAGCTGCAACGGATACAAAGCGAAGAACTCGCGCAGGTGCAATCCCAAGCGTTGCAAGCCGGCTTCACGCTCACGCGCACGGCCTCCGGCCTGGCCATCGTGCCGGACAGCGGTCACCCTTCCGCCGAAGTGCAGGCGCACCTGAACGATGCGCTGAGCAACGCGCTCCGGCGCATCTACAGCGCGGAACGCGAGGCGCGCGCGGCGCTGGCCAACCTCGATGCGCAGATCGCCCGTTCGATCACCGGCCCGCTCATGGAGGACATCGCAAGCCGGCTGCCGGAGCTGGCCGACGAGGCCCACCGTGCTGCGGTCGAGGCGTATCTGCGCGCCGCGGGCGACGACCTCATCGCGAACGTCGCGCTGTTCAAGCCGGCGAATCGCGGCGGCGCCGAGACCACCCCGGCCGCGTTCCAAGCGTTCCTAAACCGCTATCGCGTCAACGTGCTGGTGAACAATTGCGACACGTGCGGCGCGCCGGTTTACGTGGAAGACTACCCCACCTACTTCAACCTCATCGGCCGGCTGGATCGCGCGTTGACCATCGCGAACGACCCCGCCCTTGCCAACGTCGTCAACCACATGATGCTGCGGCCGGGCGCGCTGCACCGCGCCAACGGCGGCTATCTCATCGTGCGCGCGCGCGACGTGTTTCGCCTCGATGACGCTTGGTCTGCGCTCAAGCGTTGCCTGCTCAGAGGTTCGGTCACGATCGAGGAGCCGAACGCGCAGACACAACTGATCACCACGCCGACGCTGGAGCCGCAGCCCATCCCGCTGAATGTTAAAGTCATCATGCTCGGCAATTCGACCGACTACTGGAAGGCCAGCTACGATGAGGACCTCGGCGCGCTGTTCAAGGTCAAAGCCGAGTTCAGCGCGCACATGCCGCGCACGCCGGAGAACGAACTCGCCTACGCGCGCTTTCTGCGCAGCCGCATGCAAGACGAAGACCTGATGCCGTTCGACCGGACGGGGGTCGCGGCCATCGTGGAGCACGGCTCGCGCTACGTCGAAGACCAGCGCAAGCTCACCACGCGCTTCAGCGAAATCGCCGATGTCGCGCGCGAAGCGGCGTTCTGGGCGAAGCGCGCCGGGCGCGCCGCCGTGAGCGCCGAGGACGTGCGCACGGCGCTGCGCGAACGCCGCCAGCGGCTGAATCGCTATGAGGAAGATCGTGCGGAACACCTCCTGCGAGGCAGCTACTTCGTGCAGACGGCCGGCGCCGCAGTCGGGCAAATCAACGCGCTGTCGGTATTCGACATGGGCGAGTACGAGTTCGCCTTGCCCAGCCGCGTCACGGCGCGCAGCTACCTGACACGCAGCGGCATCAGCGACATTGACCGCAACGTCAACTTCACCGACGCAACGCACAACAAGGGCATCGCCATCGTAGATAGCTACCTGAGTAGCTTATACTCGGTCGAGCGGTCGCTGACGCTGTCGGCCAACGTCACGTTCGAGCAGAGCTACAGCAGCCATGAAGGCGACAGCGCATCCTGCGCGCTGCTGGTCGCGATGCTATCGGCAGTGACCGGCCTGCCTATCCCCCAGCACTACGCGGTGACCGGCACGCTCGACCAGTTTGGCTTCGTTCGACCGATCGGCGGGACGAACGCGAAGGTGGAGGGCTTCTTCGACGTGTGCAAGGCACGCGGCTTGGACGGCACGCACGGGGTAATCATCCCGGCGGCCAACGTCGAAGATCTGATGCTGCGCGAGGACGTCGTCGAGGCGGTGCGCGATGGCCTGTTCAAAGTGATCGCCGTCGAACACGTGGACGACCTGATCGAGCTGATGTTCGGCATGCCGGCCGGCGTGCGTGGCGCGGATGGCCGCTTCCCGGAGGGCACGCTGCACGCGCGCGTCGAGGCGATCCTGCGCGAGATGGATGAGAAGCTCGACAACCGGCGCAAAGGCGACAAAGACCCAAGTCCGGAATCATCGAAGTCGCGCGATTCAGAACCGGAGATGCCACCTCCGCTGCCCGAGCCGCCGGCTGATCCGGTTTCGCCGTCTTCGTGAAGCGGGGCATTCGCATGTAGCGACGACCCTGCGTCGTCTGGCCCCCATCTCAGGCAAGCGCGAAGCGGGCTTCGCGCCGGTGTTTCACCTCACAGCACCTTGGTCACGTTCAGCCAGGCGTTGCCCATTTCGGCGTTGGCTTTCTCGATGGTCTGCGGCGCGCCCATCACCACCACGCGGCCATGCGCGCTCACGTCATCTAGGATGTCGGCGAAACGCACGAAGTCCTGCGGCGTGGTGCCGAGCACCTCTTCGCGGATGCGCTGGCGCGCTTCTTCGGTATCGCCGGCCAGGTAGCGCACCATCGAGGTAAAGCCCTTCGCATCGGGCAGCATATACGCATCCAGGTCGCCGATCACGCCGATGATCGTGCGCGTCACCTCTTCTTGGCTGGGCGGGTGCTGGCGCAGGAAGGCCGCGGCGCTGTCGTAGTTGCGAATCGTCCCGAGTAGGTTGGGGTCGCGATACGAGAGGAAGGTGAACGCGCCGCTGCGCACGTCGAAGGTGCAGAAGCCGCCGTAGGCGCCGCCCTGCATGCGCACGCGTTCCCACAGATAGCCGGTGCGCAGGTAGTTCTGCACCGGCAGCCACGTCCCGCTCAGCTTGTGGCCGAGCGCATAGAGATCCACGCCCTTGCCCACGTAGTTCACCTGCGCCGGGATGGTGAGCCCCTCGTTGACCGTGTCCGCGCCTTCGGGCCAGTCGGATGACTGATGATTGATGACCGGTAGTTGGTTGATGAAGTCGCACAGTTTGGGTTGCAGCGCCTCCCAGTTCTTCGCGTCGAGCGTGACGTTGGCGACCATGCCCTGGCGGGTGATCAGCCGGTCGCGCACCCGCGTCAATCGGGCCAGCACGCCGTCCCAGTCGTGCTCCACTTGCTCGGCCAACCGGCGCAGGAAGAAGAGCTGGCTCACGCCACCGATCTGCTCGGCAGCCCAGTCGGGCTGGCTGAAGGCCGAGCGCAGGCGCACGTTGACGAACGCGTGGCCGCTGGGCACGAGTCCACTCTCCATGCCGGCTTTGTTCTCCAGCACGATCTGCTTGAAGCGCTCGCGGTTATCGAGCCGGGCGTTCAGCAGCACGTCGCGCAGGATGTCGAGCAGGTCGTCGAACTGAGCGACGGTGCTCTTGGCGCGCAGGAAGAAGCGCCCGACGGTCTCGCGGCTCTCGCGCGAGATGGTGTTCAGCGTGCTGGGGCTGATGCCGCCGGTCTTGCGCCCGATGCGTTGCAACAGCTTGACGAAGTCCTCTTTGTCCGTGCCCATTTGCAGCAGGACGCGGCCGATCAGCGCAGCATACGGCACGTCCTCGGGCGGCAACGCCCGCAGGTCGAAGCCCAGGTCGAGATAGACGATGCCGTTGGTGAACAGGTCGTGATATAGGATGGTCGCGCCGTCTGCCCCGTCGAGGACTTCGATGGGGATGACCTTGTTCTTCCGGTCGAGGTCGCTCAGCTTGAGCGAGGGGATGGTGGCCAGCGCCTCGGGCGGATCGGGCGTAAGCTGCATCTCTTTGAGCGTCTGGGTCTCGGCGATGATGCGCTGGATGTCTTCGTCGGTCATCTGTGCGCGCGCAGCATCCAGCCGGGCGCGCTCCTTCGCTGCGAGTTCCTCGCGCACCCGTGCGTCGGGCGTCAGGATCACCGTGGTGCGATGTGGGTTATCGAGGAAGTATTTTTTGATCAGGCCGGTGAAGACTGGCTCGCCGCGGCTGAGGCGATCCTTGATGGATTGCAGCGGCTTCTCGAAGGCCAGCGGTGCAAACGGATCGCCACCGTAGAGCCAGGTCTGCAGCGCCATCGTCATGAAGACGATGCCACGCGGGAAGCTGCCGAAGTTGCTCTCGCGCAGGCGGAACTCGATGGTGTTGACCGAGGCCTCGACCTGATCCTGCTCGAAGCCGTCGCGGGCTAGTTGCGCCAGCGTGTCGAGCACCAGTTGCTCTAGCTTGTCGGCGTCGGCGGGGTTCATGCCCTTCAGGCCGACGGAGAAGGTGGACTGGCGCAGCTCGTCGTCGTAGCCGCTGCTGGTCAGGTTCTCGCCCAGGCCGCTGTCAATCAGCGCCTTGCGCAAGGGCGAAGCCGGTGTGCCCACCAGCATGTGCGAGAGGATGTTGAGGGCGAGCGCCGTCTCCGGATCGCTCTCGTCGGTGAGCAGCCAGTTAATCGAGACCATGCCGCGCTTGGCCTGCGGATCATCGCCGGCGTCGTAGCGCTCGACGATGCGCCGTGGCTCCTTCCAGCGCGGTTGTAGGCCGATCTCCGGCTTCACCTCAATGCGGTCGAACGCGCTCAGCCAGGTATCCAGGTAGCGCAGCCGCTCCTCTGGGTCGTCGTTGCCATAGAAGACGATGCGCGCGTTGGAGGGATGGTAGTACGTCTCGTGGAACTTCTTGAACTGCGCGTAGGTCAGGTCGGGGATGACGGCCGGATCGCCGCCGGAGTCGAACCCATAGACCGTGTCGGGGAAGAGCGTGTGCTGGATGGTGCGGGCAAGCACGTTATCCGGCGACGAATAGGCGCCCTTCATCTCGTTGAAGACGACGCCCTTGAATTGCAACGGCTGATTCGGATCTTCCAGCTCGTAGTGCCAGCCTTCCTGCATGAGCGTCCACGGCGTGATGCGCGGGTAGAACACTGCGTCGAGATACACGTCAATCAGGTTGTAGAGGTCTTTGACGTTCTGGCTGGCGACTGGGTAGATGGTGCGGTCGGGATAGGTCAGCGCATTCAGGAAGGTGTTGAGCGAGCCTTTGGCCAGCTCGATGAACGGCTCCTTGACCGGATACTTGCGCGAGCCACACAACACGCTGTGCTCCAAGATGTGCGGCAGGCCGGTCGAATCGTGCGGCGGCGTGGCGAACGCGATGCCGAAGACTTTGTTCTCGTCGTCGTTGATCAGCGAAAGCAACTGCGCGCCGGTCTTGGCGTGGCGATACAGGATCGCCTTGGTGTTGATCTCAGGAATCGTCTCTTCGCGAATCAGCTCGAAGCCGTGAGTAAGCGTGGGCGTCATGGGCACGAGGATACCACTACTACGTATAACGATCGTGCAGTTTCAGCAACCTTCAGCCAGTATACTTTTGCAACCTTCCCCGCACAGGGTGATGATCTCCTCATCCTGAGGGTGAACTTGTCGTCACCTGCTGGGTGTTTTCATCAGGAAGCGTTCATGTTACTGTGCTCGCAAATCTGCAAATCAGGAGGCGATATGCGAAGCATACGGTTATTCGAGCAAGTGTGTAAGCTCACATTTCTTATAGCTTTAGCATGCACACACAGTGAGACTTCAGCCTATGCGTTTACAGTTTCGGGGCAGAAGTTTCTCCGTGAAAACACCACATATCGGCTGGATTCAACATTCACCGGTTCAGGCCCCGGATGGGCTACGACAGGTAATGGCGCATTCTCAGACTGGGGAGTCACTGGATTTTCGTTTACGTCATCACCATCTAGTAACTCGGTAGTTCGGGCGGGCAACTACTGTTCAGGCAATCTCGCCTGTACTACGCGATACCCAACTATTGGAAACCCGAACGTCATCTTTTACTTTCTCACCTACGTTAATACGTACCAAGGCTTCCCCTTTTATGATGGCACGCAAGCCCCTTCACTACCGTCCAATTACTACGATCTCCGGACCGTCGTAAGGCACGAAGCAGGTCATGGTATCGGTCTTTGCCATACAAACTATGGCACGGGCTATTTGATGTCAACACAACTTTCAACGGGCATCGCAATTGGGATTGACAGTGATGCAACAAATGGTGAGAACTACATTTACAACGGAACATCGCCGGGCCCTTCTGGACCGTGTATTTGAACTTAGAGCAGATTCCTATGTAGGGCGCGGGCGCGTACTACTCGGGCGTTTGACCGTCATTCCCACGAAAGCGGGAATCCAGCCATGTGCAGTCTCTAGATGCCTGCGCAAGCGAGCATGACGGTACGGAGGATTCAAGGCCCTGAGGCAATTTGCGCAACCGCACTTGAATCCGGAATCCGCTCTAGAAGGAGGATTCGTATGTCTCGTAAACATAACTTGACTCTTACTCTTCTTTCGTGTCTGCTACTTCTCGTCATTACCGCCTGCGTCACGCCGTCCCAATCTTCAGGTCTTGTGCCTCTCGAACCAGCACCGGCATTAGGCGTGACGATCAACGCAGATGCTGTGGTCGTTGACGTGGAACCGGGTAGTTCGGCAGACAAGGCAGGCATCCAACGAGGCGATGTGCTTCAAAAAGTCGGCAGCGTCGCTCTTGCGACACCTGAATTGAGGGCCGATCCGGGCAAGGCGCGAGAGGCTCGCATGGAGATAAAGCTTATGTTGATGAACATGCAAGCTGGAAGTAGATTGGATGTCAAGCTTCGGCGCAACGGCAGCGATGTTGTTCTCAGCGTCGAACTGATACCCCCGCCTACACGCCCCGGCCAGCCAACGGCTACACCGGTGGTAGAACCGAGCTTCTATCTGTGAACCAAAAAGGCCGCTCGGCCCCATCGAGTGGTGCCTGGTAAAAGGGGCATAGGGATGAAATTTGGCGCGCCGCTTTGGCCCTTCAAACAGGATTCAGAGCAATTTGTAAATCCCTTTACACGAAGGACAACCTAGGCGAAGATAGTTGTATGCGACCCTATTCACAAGATTTACGCGATCGCATTGTGCATGACATTGAACGTGGCATATGCAGCCAAACGGCTGCCGCAGCGGAATAGGCCGTGAGTTTGTCGTTGGTCCAAAACTCATGCGACGAGTGCGTGAGACGGGCAGCAGCGGTCACTGCTGTGATCCGGACTGAGGGTAGAACCTAAGAGAGCGTCTCTTAAAGGGTCAAACGGCGAGTTTGAGCATGCGACGGATGCTGGCGATGTAAACGAAGGCTTCGCTGGAAGCAACGGTGTGTTCAAAGTCACGAGACAAACGGCGGTAACGACTCAGCCGACCAAAGGTGCGTTCAATAGACATCCGCTCAGCTTACCCGACCTTTTTAAGAGACGCTTTCTAAGGTTCTCCAAGAACCTTGGGTTCCCCCGGTGCCGCGCTATACGCTTACCCCACAGAAAGACGCCCCTTCCCTTCCCCTTTCTGATGCTTTTCCGGGATTAGAATAGACGGTGTGAGAGGCGGGCGAGGCGCCTGAGCGCGATGGAGGAGCACCGTACGGTCAAATCCCTCAACGAGCTGCTCAGCCTGATGGCTCCACGGAGCAGCGGTACGGAACTTGCGCTCATTGAGCGCGCCTACCGCCTGGCCGAAGCTGCGCACATTGACCAACGACGCTCGACCGGCGAGCCCTACATCCTGCACCCCCTGGCTGTGGCCGGAATCCTCGCCCAGACAAAGCTCGACCCGCCCACCATTGCGGCTGCGCTACTGCACGACGTGGCCGAGGATACGTCGGTCACCATAGATGATATCCGCGCCCAATTCGGTGACGAAATCGCCAAGCTGGTGGACGCCGTTACCAAGCTCAGCAAACGTGAGGGCATCAAGCGCGAGTTCACCGCCGGGGAAAGCGCGTCCGACGACGATGAAGCAGCTTCGGAGACGTTCAACTATCGCACCGAACGTGACGCCGAGAGCTTGCGCAAGATGATGCTCGGCCTGGCCGAGGACGTGCGCGTAGTGCTGATCAAGCTGGCCGACCGGCTGCACAACATGTATACGCTGGACGCGCTGCCGCCGGAGAAGCAGCGCCGTATCGCGCGTGAGACGCTAGATATCTATGCGCCACTGGCCAACCGACTGGGCATCTGGGAATGGAAGACCCAGCTCGAAGACCTGGGCTTCCGCTACGCCGATCCCGATCAGTATGCCTTCCTGTCGCGCATGGTCGAGGCTGGCGCGGAGGAGCGCGAACGACGGGTGCGCCGTTACATCCTGGCGCTGCGTGACGCGCTGGCCGAGGCCGGCATCTACCACGTCGAGATCACCGGCCGCGCCAAGCAGATTTACAGCATCTGGCGCAAGATGCAGCGCAAGAACGTCTCGTTCGACCAGATCAACGACACGCAGGCCATTCGCGTCATCATCGAAGACGGCAGCGATGAAACACCCGAACCGGAACCCGCGCCCAGCCTGCCGGTGGATGACGAGAACGGCGAAGTGAACGTGGATGCGATCGTCAACGAGCTGCAGAAAGAGGCACAGCAAGATCGCGCCGCGAAGAATCGCGAACGCAAGCTGGCGGAACAAGCGCAACTGATGGCGCAGCCGGCCGTGCAGACCTGCTACGTCGTGCTCGGCATCGTGCACCGGCTGTGGAAGCCGATCCCCGGCGAGTTTGACGACTACATCGCCGTGCCGAAGGACAACCGCTACCAGAGCCTGCACACCGCAGTGATCACGGAGGACGGCAAGACGCTGGAGGTGCAGATCCGCACACGCGCCATGCACCGCGCTGCGGAGTATGGTGTGGCGGCGCACTGGCTCTACAAGGACGACGCGCAGATCACCGGCGCGTATCAAAAGCACATTGAGCAACTGCGCGAAGCCATCAAGTCCATCGGCAGCGAAGCCGAAGATGCCGCGTCGTTCGTGGACGCGCTGAAGACCGATCAGTTCAAGGATACGGTCTTCTGCTTCACCCCGAAGGGCAAGCTGATCGAGCTGCCCGCCGGCTCCACCATCATTGACTTCGCCTACCGCATCCATACCGAGATCGGCGACCACTGTCGCGGCGCAAAGGTCAACGGGCGCATGGAGCCGCTGACCTACAAGCTCAAGAACGGCGACCAGGTCGAAGTGATCACCCGGCCCAATGCCCAGCCCAGCCGCGACTGGCTGCACGATCCGTCCTACATCGCGACCTCGGCTGCGCGCAACAAGGTGCGCCAGTGGTTCCGCAAGCAGGATCGCGCGCAGAACATCGCCGCCGGCCGCGAGATGATCGAGCGCGAACTCAAGCGCATGGGTGTGTCGGACTGGATGAAGCTGGCCGACGTGTATCGCCTGTTTAAGGTGGAGCCGGGCAAAGAGGACGACTTCCTAGAGAAGGTGGGCTACGGGACCATCACGCTGATGAGCGTGTCGTCGCGCGTGCTGGAGGAGGAGCGCCGCCGGCAGAAGCAGCGCGAAGAACGGCTGCCCGGCCTGGCCGGCTTGACCAACCTGATCCGGCCCAAGCGCAACGGCAGCGCGCCGGCGAAGGGCGGCCAGTTTATCGTCGCCGGCGTACACGGCATGTACTGCACGCCGGCGCAGTGCTGCAACCCGCTGCCCGGCGATGAGGTGATCGGCTATGTCACGCGCGGCCAGGGCGTCAAGGTGCACCGGCGCGACTGCAAGAATATCCTCAACGCCGAGCAGGAGCGCCTGATCGAAGTCGTCTACGTCGGCAATCCCGACGAGACGTATCCGGTGCAATTCATGATCACCGCCGCCGAGCGTACCGGCCTGCTGGCCGAGCTGACCCACGTGCTGGCGGAGAACAAGATCAACATCACCGACGTGAGCATCGCCAAGCGCGACCTGCAACATGGCGAAGTGCAGGTGTGGCTCAAGGCCGAGCTGGCGAACGCCGATCAGGTTGCGCCGGTGATGAACAAGCTCAAGCAGGTCAGGAACGTCTTCGAGGTCAACCGCGTGTTCGGCGGGCGCGGCCGGTGAGACGCTCAGGCCAACGCTCTCCCCTGCATATGCGCGGGCGCGGCCAGGCCCAACGCGCGCAGCACGGTTGGCGCGATGTCCATCAGTTGCGCGCCCTCGACCTTGCGTCCGCCGCCGGGATGGCGCGGGTCACGCCAGATGAACAGGCCGTTTTGTGCATGGTTGCAATCGTCCGGCCCGGTGTCGTTGTCGAAGGTGTAGATGCCGTCGTGGCCCAGCGAGCCGACCGAACGCCAGGACAAATCGCCGAAATACACGATCAGATCCGGCGCGACGCCGTTGACCCGTTGGTAAATCTCCTGCGGCTTGAAGACGCGCGTGCCGATGGCCTCGCCGCGATGGTTCGGGATGGCGGCGAGCTTCTCCGCTAACTCGTCGCGCACGGCCTCATATTTGGTTGGCGGGATCACGCCTTCCGGCTCGCGGCCTTGCACGTTGAGGAACACGCGCCCGTAGTAGCCGCCGCTGCCCCACGCCCGCGTGCGCGACCAGTCCACCGCGTCCTGCTCGATCAGCTTCTCCAAGGTGACGATCCGGCCCGGCTGCGGCGCTTCCTTCAGCACCAGGTATCCCTCGCGCCACAGCCACTCATTTAGGCAAATGCCGCCGTCCATGCGCTTCGCGCCGTGGTCGGACACGACCAGCACGATGGCATCCTCGGAAATCATCTCCAGCCACGCGCCGATCTTGGCGTCCAGATGAACGTAGTAGTCGTGGATGGCGCGCTCGTAGAGGTTGCCGGGCTGGTAGCGCAAGTGGTGCGGGTCATGGTAGCTCCAGAACCCGTGGTGAATGCGATCTACGCCGATCTCCATCACCATGAAGAAGTCCCACGGCTCGCTCGCCAGCAGCTCGTCTACGACCTTGAAGCGCGCGTCGGTCATTGCGTAGATTTGCTTGAGCAGCCAGTCTTTGTCCTCGGTGCGGAACTCTTTGACGTCGAACTCGTAGTCCGGCGCGATGCGCAGCACCTCGTCCTTCAATTGAGGCGGATAGGCGAACGGGCTGTGCCGGCCCGGCGTGAGGAAGTCCGAGATCAGGCAGCCGTTGAGCGGCTTCACGGGGAAGGTCTGCGGGACGCCGATGACCACGCTGCGCTTGCCGGCCTCGGTCAGGTAGTCCCACACGCGCTTCTCTTTGACGTGCTCCGCGTTCGCCGTGGTCATGCGCCCGTAGGACGTGTCCGCGCGGTTGCGGAAGCCGTAGATGCCGAGCACGCCGGGGTCACGCGAGGAGAGCATCGAGCTCCACGCTGGCACGGTGATCGCCGGGATGCACGATTGCAGCTCGCCCCACAAGCCGCCGGCAGCCAGGCGGGACAAATTAGGCAGATCAGCGCGCCAGCGGTCGAACACCAGCTCGGGCGCAGCGCAGTCCAGCCCCACGACGAAGACGCGCGGGGGCGAACGCCGGAAGAAGGAAAGCAGCTTCACGACAGCGCATTCTATTCGCCCGCTGCCGCTATACGTTAAATCCGCTTTAACACAAAACGCCTATACTCCCCGCCGCATGGCTCATCGCCAACCCGACATCGTGCTGCTCGTGCTCGACACGCGCAGAGCAGATCGCTTCGCCTGCCTCGGCTATCCCACCCAGACCTCGCCGAACCTCGACGCATTCGCGCGTGAGTGCACGCGCTTCAATTGGGCCATCGCGCCCGCGCAGTGGAGCATTCCGGCGCACGCCTCGCTGTTCACCGGCGAATACCCATCCGTCCACGGTATGTTCCAGACGACCAGCGTGCTCTCCGAGGCGCTGCCCACGCTGGCCGAGCGCCTGCGCGACGGCGGCTACTTCACCGCGGCCTTTTGCAACAACCCGCTCGTCGGCGTGGTGAACAACGGGCTGCGGCGCGGCTTCCAGAGCTTCCTCAACTACGTCGGCCTGATCACGACGCACCCCAACCAGGCCAGCGCGCAGTCCAGCCTATTGGACAAATACCGGCAGTGGTTCAAGCGCAAATTCGCCGAGTTCGTCTCCGGCGTGCAGGGCGCCGTCGCGAATTCCGAGCGGCTGACCGAGCTGTCGTTCACGCCGCTGTTCTTCCCGATCTGGCAGGCGGCGCTGAGCTTGAAGGGCAACTCGGCGCGCTCGCTCAACGACGCGGCGCGGCTGCTCATCCGGCGCGAAGGGCTCTCGCCGCGCCAGCCGATCTTCTGCTTCATCAACTTGATGGACACGCACATGCCGTATCACGCGCCGCGCCGGCTGGTGGAGCGCTTCGCGCCGCAGTTCCTGTGCGACCGCGAGCTGCAGCGCTACCTGCGCCGCTTCAACAGCGACGCCTTCGGCTGGCTGGCGCCGCTGGAAGACGAGATCGCGCCGGCGCACAAGGCGCTGCTGGACGGCATGTACGACGCGCAAGCCGCCTGGCAGGATGAGATGGTCGGCGCGTTCTTCGACAAATTGCGCGCGAGCGGCGCGCTCGACCGTGCGTTGTTCATCATCACTGCTGACCACGGCGAGCATCTGGGCGAGCGGGCACTGGTCGGCCATACCATCTCGCTCTACAACGAGCTGATCCACGTGCCGCTGCTGGTGCGCGATCCACAGGGCGAATTCGCACCCGGCGCATGTGTAGATCGCTTCGTGTCGTCGCGGCGGCTGTTCCACACGGCACTCGCCGCTGCCGGCCTCGCTTCGCCTGCCGAGCGCACACTCTCGCTGGCGAATGCGGGCGCCAACGACCCAGAACACGGCGAGGCATTCTCCGAAGCCATCCTGCCGCTGAACGTGCAGCACATGCTCATGCGCCGGAAGCCAGAGCTGGCCCGCCGGCGCGGTGCCGACCAGCGGCGCATCGCCGTATGCAGCGGGCGCTACAAGCTCATCCAAACCGGCGCCGATCGCTTCGAGCTCTACGATCTGGCGCGCGACCCCGGCGAGATGGAGAACCTGTGCGATGCATTGCCGGCGCAGGTCGAGGCGCTGCGCGAGCGGCTGCGCGCATTCGCGCTGCATCAGTCGGGGCGCCAAGCCACCGAGCAAGCTGTGACGAGCGACGACCCGCTCGTGCTGAACCGCCTGAGAGATCTAGGCTATCTGGAGTAGATGTCATGTATCCGCCGGTTGGCCCTGTGTTGATCGAGATCGGCCCGCTCTCGTTGCGCTGGTATGGCGTATTGATGGTGACGGCGTTCATCGTCGCTGCGGCGATCGCGGCGCGCTACGTGGAGCGCAAAGGGCAGAGCAGCAGCAACGTGTGGGACGGGCTGCTCTGGGTGCTGATCGGTGCGGTGATCGGCGCGCGGCTGTACTATGTATTCATCCAGTCGCCGCGCGGCCCGAACGGCATCGAACGTTACCTGGCCAACCCGCTCGAAATCCTCAACGTGATGGGGGGCGGGTTGCATATCTTCGGCGGGTTCATCGGCGGCGCGATCGCGCTCTGGCTTTACACGCGCCGGCGCAACTTGCCGGCGGCAATCTACCTCGACGGCGCGGCACTGGGGATGCCGCTCGGTCAGGCCATCGCCCGGCTGGGCAACTTCATCAACCAGGAGCTCTACGGGCCGCCGACGACGCTGCCATGGGGCTTGCGCATTGATCCGCCCCATCGCATCCCACCGTTCGACGACCTAACGCGCTACCCGGAGAGCACGCGCTTTCACCCGCTGTTCCTCTACGAGGCGATTTGGAACCTGGCCGGGTTCGCGCTGCTGAACTACGCGGCGCGCCGGTTCGAGAAGCAACTGCGCGATGGCGATTTGATCCTGATGTACGCCATCTGGTATCCGCTGGGGCGGTTCTTCTTGGAGTTCCTGCGCACCGACTCGTGGTTCTTCCCCGGCACGCCGTTCAACGTGGTGCATTTGCTGTCTGTCCTGGTGATTGTTGGCGCAGCGGCACTGCTGGTGCTGCGTCATCGCGCGCCGGCGAAGGTGGCGTCAGCGCAGGCATAGCGCTGATACTGCCCCACGAGGTTCATAGAGAGCCTCATGGGCAGAGGCTTACCCAAGTTACACGGCAGACGGGAGCATTTCAAAATGGGGGAACGCGGACTGGCCCGCAGCGGTATTCTCCTCAGTCGCGCTGGGATAAATCCCAGCGCTGAGCATACGGGCGAGCCGCGCGCATCCCGTCCCTTTCAGCCCAGGCGTTTACGCCGGGGCGGGTCTTGTGGTGTCGCGCGATCTCGAATTGCTGCATAACGCAGGTGAGATCACTTGGCCGTCGCTGCGCGTGCCCGGCGGGCATCCACGAACGACTTCACGCACAGGGCGAAGAACGCGCCGCTGATCACAAACATCGCGACGTTCGACCAGAACGCGACGCCCAGTTCGCCGCCGCTCGTCAGGCCGGGGATGATGCGCGCCAGCGGCGCCAGCGTCGCAATTAGGCCGACGACCGACGCGATGTGCATGGCGGTCTTCTCGCCGCCCCGGCCGGCCCACCAGCCTAGACCAGCCAGCACCAAACCGAACAGCGCCGGGATTAGCGCGGTAAGGCTGGACGCGCCACCCAGCACATACCCACCCAAGCCGACGACGATCAATGCGATACCGAAACCGATCGTTGTCCGAGACATGTCGCAGTCACCTCCTGAATCTCATGCTGTCTTCCCGGCGCCGCGGGCGCAAATTGAGCCGCGCTGCGGCGCCCGAAACGACGAACGATGACCAGTTCACCTTCGCCGGCAGCTTGCAACTGCAAGGTGCAATTGACGACGCGCTAAACATGATACGCAGTAAGTTAAGTGCCAGGTTAACGCGACGCGGTGTTCCGGTTTCCGGCAAAAGTTAGAAACAGGTCTTTCGAAGTCTTGCATACAACGCTGAGTCATCGGCTCGCCGGAGCAGAGGAACCGGATTTCTTGGGATAACGGCGCGTCACGTCAGCGCCGTAAGTGAAACGTTGCGATAGAGTCTGGCGAATTTCACGCGCCCTCCTATAATCTTTTGACGTTCGAGGT
>JANWYN010000127.1 GCA_025055235.1 Candidatus Roseilinea sp.
GGGTTGGAGAGATAAAGCACCGGCGTCGTCGAAGGGATGAGGTTCATCCACCCTTCGCGCGGCAGGATGTTCAGCGCGCCGCCTTGCAGTGCCACGCCGCGCGCAAACTCGCCGAACGGTGCACCGAGTGAATAGGCTGCGTCGCCTGCGCGCACGAACGCGCGCGCGATGCGATGCAGTAACTCGCTCGCGCCCACGCCCAACACCACGCCGTCGGGATCCCAGTCATGATGCTCGGCCAGCGCTTGCCGGGCGTGGGTGTAGTGTGGATCGGGATAGCGGTCGAGCGCGGCCTCGCGCCAGACGCGCACAAGTTCCGGGTTCGGGCCGAGCGGGTTGGTGTTCACGCTGAAGTCGAGCAGCGCATCGTCCGGACCTTGTGGGCCGCCGTGCGTGAGTAGGTATGGCGTTATCAACGCATCCATCGTACAAATTCTGCTGCCTGAGCCAGCAGCACAGCCGCCCATGCGGCAACGGTTGCCCAGCGCAGCGCCTGCGCTACGGTCGCGTCTTCGGGTAAAGGGAACTCGCCGCCGAGCGAATACAGCCCGCGCTTGGTGAGGTTGGCGTGCAGCCCACCGGCCGCGACACTCATCGGCTGGCCGGCGTTGGGCGAGGGCGTGCTGCGCCCATCGCGCCGCCACACGCGCCAGGCCGCGCGCGCATCGAGCTTCAACAACGGCGCCAGCACCACGAGCAGCAGCGCCGTCAACCGCGCCGGGATGAAGTTCAACACATCGTCGGCCCGCGCCGCCCACTTGCCGAACCACTCCAGCTCCGGCGTGCGATAGCCCCACATCGCATCGGCGGTGTTGGCGAAGCGATACAACGCCGCCATCGGCAACCCGCCCACGACAAACCAGAACAACGGCGCGACCACGCTGTCGCTCACGTTCTCCATCAACGATTCGATTGTCGCGCCGTTCACTTCACCCGCGCTCAGGTCGCTGGTGTCGCGGCTGACGAGGTGCCACGACAGCAAGCGCCGCTTCTCCTCCAAAGCCGGCGCGTGCAGCACGCTCAGCCCTGCCTCGCGCAGCGCGCGCCAGGCGAACAACGGCTTCAGCACAATAGCGATGGCGACGTAGGCCGCCAAGGGTGGCAGCGCAAACGTGATGGCGCTCTGCAGCAGCCACGCGCCACCGGCGAAGAGGCATGCGCCCAACCACCACGCGCCCGCGCCCGCGAGGAAAGTCATGGGCAAACGCGCGCGCATGTGGCGTAAGAAGCTGCCCATCCACACCACCGGATGCAGGCGCAGCGGCGGCTCGCCGAACAACGCATCAATCAAAAAGGCGATCAGGATCATGGCAGCAAGGGCAGACACACGTTCAACCTGCGCACGCGCCAATGACCCTCGTGCCACACAAGTTCGCTGATCGAGGCGTTATCGAAAGTGAAGATCTGCCGCGAGGTGGGCGGCAGACCCAGCGCTGCCAGCAGCGCATTCAGCACGGTGCCGTGTGTCACGACGATGAGATGCGCGTCGCGCGGATGCGACTGAATATCATCCAGCAACGATTGCACGCGCGCCCGTAGTTGCATTGCATCTTCACCGTTGGGCGATTGCCACTCCAGCACGTGCAGGTCGGTTGAGTCGGACTGTGCGCGAGCGCGCATCTGGCCGGCGTTCAGCCCGGTGAAGTCGCCCGCATCGCGCTCGCGCAAGCGCTCGTCCACGCGCACGGGCAGGTGCGGGTGCAGCGCCGCGATTGCCTGTGCTGTGTCCAGCGCGCGCGATTGCGGGCTGGTCAAGAGCCCATCGAAGCGAGAGCCGGCCAGCGCCTGGCCCAGCGCCGCCGCTTGTGCGCGACCGACGTCGTCCAAAGGCGAATCGGATCGGCCTTGAATGTGGCCGCTGGCGTTGTGTGCGCTGCGCGCGTGGCGCACGAGCGTGAGGGTGATCATGCGCTGCGCTTGCTGATTGCCATTGTAGAAGACTGTTGCTGCATCCACGCGCGATCCATGAACTCCTCCAGGTCGCCGCTCAGCTCGGTCAGCAGGTCGAGCAGGCGCTGGCGCATCTCATCGCCGGCCTGCCACATGCCGCGCTGGATGGCCTCGAGCAAACGCTGGATGATCTCGCGCAGCGCCCATGGATTGCTGCGTCGCAGGAAAGCCTGCGACTCCGCATCGAAGACGTAGCGCTCGGCCACCGTCTCGTACATCCAATCCTCGATCACATCGGCGGTGGCGTCGTAGCCGAACAGGTAATCCACCGTGCAGGCCATCTCCATGCCGCCCTTGTAGCCGTGCTGCTGCATCGAGCGCAGCCATTTGGGATTGACCACGCGGCCGCGAAACACGCGCGCAGCCTCTTCCTTCAGGCTAAGGGTGCGCACGCGGCTGGGGTCGCTCGAATCGCCAAAGTACGCGCGCGGCGCCTTGCCGCTGAGGGCGCGAATCGCCGCGATCATGCCGCCGTGGTATTGCAGGTAGTCGTCGTAGGTGAAGAGGTCGTGTTCGCGGTTGTCCTGATTTTTGGCGGCGACTTCGATGGTGGCGAGCACCGCGCGGAAGTCCTCGCGCGCATCGCTGCCCGCTTCGCTGCTGGTGTAGGCGTAGCCGCCCCAGTTCACGTAGGCCAGCGCAAAGTCGCGCGCGTCCTGCCAGTTGCCCTCGTCGATCAGGGGCAAAATGCCGGCGCCATATGCGCCGGGCTTGCTGCCGAAGATGCGATAGCGCGCGCGGCGATCGGCTTCCTGCGGCGCGATGCCGGCGTTGATCAACGCCGCCAGCCGCTCGAAATAGAACCGGCGCGGCGCATTTTGCTCCAGCGGTTCGTCCAGCGCAATCACGCGCTGCACGGCCTCATCGAGCAATTCGATCGCGTGCGGCAACGCATCGCGGAAGAAGCCGGTGATGCGCGAGATCACGTCCACGCGCGGCCGGCCCAGCTCACTGAGCGGGATCACCTCGAGGCCGATCACGCGCCGGTTTTCGCGCTGCCAGATTGGCTGCACACCCAGCAACGCCAGCGCCTGCGCGATGTCGTCGCCTTGCGTGCGGATGGCCGTGGTGCCCCAGATGCTCAGGCCGATGCGCCGCGGATAAGCGCCCTGTTCATCTCGATAACGCGCGACCAGCGTCTCGGCCAACTGCTTGCCCACTTCCCAGGCCGTCGGGCTGGGCAGCGCGCGTGGGTCGATGGTGTAAAAGTTGCGCCCGCTCGGCAGGATGTGCGCCATGCCACGCGTGGGCGCGCCTGCCGGGCCCGCAGGCACCGGTTGCCCATCCAGCCCCTCCAGCAGGTGCTTGATCTCGTTCCCCGTCTGCTGCAGCGCAGGCACGATGTGCGTGCATGCGTAGCGCAGTGCGGTGACCACGTCCCGGGCATGAAGCGTGTCGGGCAAGTGCGCCCGCACCACCGGTTCGATCGCGCGCTCGTCGAAGTTGGCTTCGGCCAGCGAGCGCAACAGCGCGCGGGCTGTCGCTTCGACCTGCTGTTCGGCCTGCGTCTTGCTGCGCCGCCAATCGCTTTCGATGGAGGTCAAGTCGGCCTCGAGCGCACCGGCCACTGCTACGCGCAGGCTGGGCACGTCGAGATTGGGCAGGCGCAGCAGCGCATACAGCATGTCGATCAAGGTGTTGTTGCCCGGCGTCTGGCCCAGCGTGTGCAGCCCGCGATGGATTTGCAGGCTCTGTAGCTCGCACAGGTAGCCGTCCACGTCCTCCATCATGTGGGCGAATTCCTTGCCGCTGAACTCCACAACGCGCACCGGGATGCCTTCGGGCGTGAGCGTCTCGTCCCAGCCGTGGCTGTGCTTGGCGTTCTGGCGCTGCAGGATGCTGCCGATCTCGCCATCTAACCTGGCGCGGCAGATCAACGACCAGATCTGCGATTGCAGCTTGGGCAGTTTGTCGGGGCTGGTTGCCTCGCAGGCGTAGTACTCGGTCACCAGTTGCGCCAGCTCGGCCAGTTCGCCATACAGTTCGGCGCTCGCCTGTGGTGGCATCAGGTGATCGATGATGACGGCGTGGGTGCGGCGTTTGGCCTGCGCGCCCTCGCCCGGGTTGCTGATGATGTAGGGATAGAAGAAGGGCACATCGCCGACGAAGGCATCGGCGAAGCAATCGGGCGAAGGGCCAACGCCTTTGCCCGGCAGCCACTCCAACGTGCCGTGCGTGCCCACATGCACCACCGCGTCTGCGCCCCAGCCACCTTCTTCAACCGGTGCGGTGAGCCAGCGATAGAAGGCGTGATACTGGTAGCTCGGCGGCAGGTCGGGCGAGTGGTAGATCGCGTCGGGGCTGTCGCCATAGCCGCGCGGCGGCTGCAGCGCTACCAGCACATTGCCCAGCTCCAGCGTGCTGAAGAGCAGGGCGCCGTTGTGCACGTAAGATGGCCCCGGCGGCCCGCCCCAGCGCTCATCCATGTGCAACCGCTGCGGCTGGGTAAGTTGGGCATGCCATTCGGCATAGCGCTGCAGCGACACGCGCCGGGCGTTTTGGCGCTGAAAGTCCAGCAGAAAGTCGGTGTCGTAGCTGCCGCGCGCGATGATCTCGTGCATCAGCGCGTCGGGGGATTCGGGCACGTCGCGGATGTCGTAGCCGCGCTCGCGCATGGCCGCGAAGAGGCGCAGCAGCGATGCCGGCCCATCCAGCCCAACGGCGTTGCCGATCTTGCCGGCTTTGGCGCTGCTGTTGGTGAGCACGAAGGCGATGCGCTTTTGCTGATTAGGCTTGCGCCGCAGCCGCGCATAGCCCATCGCCAGCCGGACGACGCGCGCGATGCGCTCGGGATCGGGTTGATAGCGCTTGTCGTGCTTGAAGCTGATGGGCACTGTGATGATGCGGCCGTCGAACTCCGGCAGCACCACGTTCATCGCCGTATCCAGCGGGCTGAGGCCGCGTTGCGAAGCCAACCATTGCTCGCGCGTGCCACCGCTGGTGATGATTTGCAAAATCGGAAATCGCGCCTCGGCGACAACCTCCGGCGACATGGTGAAGCTCACCGCGCTGAGCAGCGCGTCCATCGGCTGCGTGGTGCCGAGGCCATAGTCGTGGATCAGTGTCTTGAGGTCGTTGCGGCTGCTGACGAACAGGGGCAGCGCGTTGGCTCCTTGCGCTTCGATCTCGGCCACCAGCGCATCCACGAATGCTGTGTTGCCGCTCAGCCAGTGCGAGCGATAGAACATGATGCCGATCGTGGGGCGATCTGCGCTGACCTGCGCGCGTTTGCGCCAGGCGTCCAGGTCGGTCAGCCCGCCGATGGCGGGGTGATAGATGCCATGCCTGGGTTGAGGTCGCACCGGCGCGAAGCCATACGACGTGGCGAAGTAATGATCGCTCAGAAAGAGCAAGAGCTGGGTGATGTTGTCTGCGCCACCTTCTTGCAGGTAGGCGTATGCCTCGCGCGCGAGTGATGGGTCGGTAGAGATGGCGTCCAGTTGCGGGTCGGGCTGAATAGCCGAGACGCACAGCAGCACGCGGTCTGCCTGGCGGCAAAACTCGGCCATGCGCCGCAGTTGGGGCGCGTTTTCGAGGCCGCCTTCGACGCGCGCGATGATGATTTGGGCATCGCGCAATTCGTTGCGTTCGAACTGCGCGAGCTTATCGGCGGCGCGCAGCGGCTCCAGCGGCAAGGCGCGCACGGGTGGGAAGTCGGCCGGTAATAGTGCTCGTGCCCGTTCGGTGGCCAGCAGGTCGGTGTCGGCATGCGAGAGCAGCAAAATCGGCGCGGCGAACGACTCGGGCGACGCCGGGCGCGAGGCGGCCTCCACGTCGCAGGCGGGTTGCCCGGCCTGCTGCATTTGCCAGGCGTAGAAGTTGAAGACAAACGGCCGCAGTGCATCCGGCACAGGCAACAGCCGGTTGGCCGAGACCATAGCCTCGATGTAATCGTAGAGCGCCAGCACTTGCCACTCGGTGTTGAACGATTGGAACCACAGATTGGTGCCGGCAAAGTTCAACATCACCACGTTCGAGAGCGGGCATGGGCCGAGGCATCCGCCGATGGTGAGATGAACGCGATGGCGCAGCTTGCGGCGCTCCCACTCGTTGTGAAACAGCGCCTCCGGCACCGGCGCGTGCCCACGCTCGACATGGCCGCAGCAGCAGCCTTTGCACACGAACAAGTGCCCGGTCTTAAGGATGACGTTGATGTATTTGCCATCGCTGCGCAAAACGCGCGTGTGAGGCTGGATAGTGCTCATCGCTCAGTCGGTTGCCGAATGTCCTGACGTCGGTAGGGAACGCTCTCTGCAGCGTTCCCT
>JANWYN010000137.1 GCA_025055235.1 Candidatus Roseilinea sp.
AATTGAAGAAGAAGCCCGTACCAATGGCCGTGGTCTGGGGACTCCTGCATTCAATTCGGGTCGTCACAAAGGTAAGTTGTTCTGAAAGAGATAAGTTCACAGGCATAGATAGTACCTTGCATACAAGAGCAGGCGGCTAACATAGATTAGACAGCTAAACCATCGGATCACTTAGGCCGACTCCAGTCAGCCCAAATTAGCTATCTGTTCATTTATGCAGACTCGCGTCGGCCTTCATTTCTGTATAATCTGGACATGGCCGATTCATCAGTTTCACCTTCCAATTCCGCACGTCCCCAAAAACTGCTCGACCAGGTACGCGACGCCATTCGCCTCAAGCATTACTCCTACCGAACCGAGGAAAGCTATGTCAACTGGATCAAACGCTTTATCCTCTTCCACGGCAAACGCCACCCCAAGGACATGGGCCGGCCTGAAATCGAAGCCTTTCTGACTCACCTGGCAACCGACAAGCACGTCGCCGCCTCGACTCAAAACCAAGCGCTCGCCGCGCTGCTGTTACTGTATCGCAACGTCCTACATCGCGACGAACTGGGCTTATTCGAATCATTCAACATGGCGCGCCGAAAAGCCCGCCCCGTCCACCGTTACTGCTAAATAGAAAGTCGCAATGTAATTCACTGTCCGCACTGCGTAGGAGTTGCTTGGTCCCAGTGATGCCAGCACGACCATGATCTACACCCACGTGCTGAACAAAGGCCCGAAAGCCGTCCGCAGTCCCCTCGATGCCTGACGCCTCGAATCTCACCGCCCCCTGTGGTAACCTAATCGCGCTATGCCATCATTGCGCGACACGCTGGCCCGCACACGCAACAGCATCTTCGGCAAGGTTCAAGCCTTGCTCGGCCAGGCCGACATCACCGACGAGACCTGGGACGAGCTGGAGTCGCTGCTGCTGCAGGCCGACGTAGGTGCGACGACCACCGACAAGCTGCTGGCCGCGCTGAAGAAGCGCGCCAACGACGAGGGCATCGTCCGCGCCGACAAGCTGCGC
Organism: Candidatus Roseilinea sp.; assembly: GCA_025055235.1. Lineage (GTDB taxonomy): Bacteria > Chloroflexota > Anaerolineae > J036 > Brachytrichaceae > JAAFGM01. The sequence continues at coordinate 1,016 of JANWYN010000137.1, forward strand.
GACGTGCTCAAGGACGAACTGCGCAAGCTCCTGCTGCCCGGCGGCACGCCGGCGCCCTACGTCTACGACAAGACGCGCCTGCTCGAAGTGATCCTGGTCGTCGGCGTGAACGGCAGCGGCAAGACCACCAGCATCGCCAAGCTCGGCAAGCTGTATCAGTCCAAAGGGCGCAAGGTGCTGTTGGCAGCGTGCGACACCTTTCGCGCCGCAGCGATTGACCAATTGCAAATCTGGGGCGAGCGCGCCGGCATCCCGGTGATCGCCGGCCTGCCCAACAGCGACCCCGGCGCGGTCGCCTTCGACGCCATCCAGGCCGCCTTCGCCCGCAAGTGCGACCTGCTGATCGTGGACACCGCCGGCCGGCTGCACACCAAACACAACTTGATGAAGGAGCTGGAGAAGGTGCGCAACGTGCTGCAGCGCTCGGTGCACGAAGCACCGCACCAAACGTTGCTGGTGATTGACGCCGCCAACGGCCAGAACGCCATCAACCAGGCCAAAGGCTTCACCGCCTCGGTCGGCGTCACCGGCGTCATCCTCACCAAGCTCGACGGCACGCCCAAGGGCGGCGTGGCCTTCGCCATTGCCGGCGAGCTCGGCATCCCCATTCGCTACATCGGCACCGGCGAGAAGATTGACGACATCCAGGAGTTCGACGCCAAGGCGTTCGTGGACAGCCTGTTCGAAGAGGGGCAGAGGTAATGACGGGCTTCGGCAGGCTTCGACGGGCTTGACAGGCTCAGCCGGCCTCAGCCTGCCCAGCCTGCGCCTACGCTTGCGCGCCGCCGGCGGCCTTCCAGGCCTCGTATTCCTTCCAGCCTTCCTCGTTCAGCGGGTAATACTTCCAGATCGAGCCGCCCTCGGCTAGCTTCATCCGGCTGAACACCTCCCAGTCCTCGTGGCGCAGGGTGTGCTCCAGGATCACCTGCGCCATCTGCTGCGGCACGCACACCGCGCCGTCGTCGTCGGCGATGATGATGTCGCCCGGCAGCACCAGCACGCGATCCATGGCGATGGGCACGTCGTAGGCGTAGGGCATCAGCGTGGCTTGCGAGGCATAGTTGGGCGTGAAGCCTTTCGTCCACATCGCGATGCCGAGCTGCTGGATCTTGGGCCAGTCGCGCACGCAGCCATCCACCACCATGCCGATCCCGCCGCGGCCCTTGAAGTAGGTGGAGAGCATCTCGCCCACGCAGCCGGTGTACATGTCGCCCCAGGCCTGGATGCACAGCACGTCGCCGGGCTGCACGCTGTCGAACACGCGCCACAGCGCGCTGGCGCGCTCGCCGTGCTCCTGGCTGATGCCGCTGAAGATGTCCTCGCGCTGCGGCATGAACTGCAGCGTCACCGCCGGGCCGACGATCTTGCGACCGGGCGTGCGCGGCAATGGGCCGGCGATGAACGTCTGGCGGATGCCCATCTTGTGCATCATCGCGCTGGCCGTGGCCGAGCTCACTGCGTATAGCTTCTCGATGATGGCCGGATCGGGCCGTTCGAAGGCCGGGCCGCGAATCGGCAGGCGAATGCTCTTCGGAGGGATGAGTTGGACTTCGACTTTTTCAGACATGTTCGTTGGCCTCGCATGGATCAAACAACGTGATTCTCTGGGTGTGTCGCTGTCATTCCCGCGCAGGCGGGAATCCACACCTGAACCACCTCTAGATGCCCGCTTGCGCAGGCATGACACTACAGCAGCACGAGAGTCAAGCAGCGTGATACGCAGGCGGGTTCGCATAGCGCGTCATCGCCAGATCGAGCCGGATTTCGCTGGCAGGCGGCAGCACGACGCCGAGCCGAGCTGCGCCGATGGGCTCGCGATCGGCTTCGCCGGCGCGCGCGTCATGCGTCACCGCATCCCAGCGATGTTCGCCGAACGCACCGGCCTGCAGGATCACCTCGCGCTGATCAGCGACGCTGACATTGACCAGCCGCACGACCAGCCGCGTCGCTTCGGATCGCTCCACCAGCGCCGCGACATCCGGCGGCAATCCGGGCCGCCAGCGCTGCGCGTCGAAGTAGTGCACCGGCGCGATCAGCAGCCCGCCGTTGTAGATCGGCTGCGGCGCGCCGAGCGTGAGCTGCACCAGCGCTTCGGTCGTCACCGGATTGCGCACCTGCCAGTGATGGATGTTCACGGTCGTCAGGTCGGCGCGATCCTCCTCGATGGATTGCACGCGCTGCGCAACCTGCGCCAGCGCGACGTCGAGGATGCGCTCCGGGTAATCCGGGTTCTCGCCCTGCAGGAAGCACAGCCAAGGCTGCTCATGGCCGGCGTCTTCCTTGCCGCGGAACGAGATGACCTTGCGCCAATCGTAGAACTCGGCTTCGCGCAAGGCGACCAGGCGGGCCCAGTCCGCATCGCTGCGCGTCAGATTCCAGAGCGCTGCCGGATAGATGGGCGACATCGGCTGATAGTCGAACCAGCCACGATCGCCGTGGCGATAGGGGACGACGCACATCGGCGCATCCTCCGAGCCATCGGCGCGGCCGTGCATGTCCAGCCGGCCGACGTAGTGCACGGCGTCGGGATCGCCCGACGCGACCAGCTGGCCGACCCAGTGATGGCCGAGGCTGCTCTGCTTCACCTCGCGTATGGGCAGCACGATGCGCCGCGCCCAGATGCCATCTATCTGCCAGCGCGGCAGGTCGAAGTAGCGCGCGTCGCCGGTCGCCAGGAACGCTGTTGCAGCTGCGACTAAGGTCGCCATCGCCAGGTTGTAGAAGCCGTGCGGCCACTGCCAGCCGTAGAGCCCGCCGTACCATTTGCCGTTCAGGTACTCTCCCACCTGACCCGATAGGCCGACGTTGTCGGGGATCAGCCCGCCGTTGGCCTGCGCGCGCGCCAGCCACGCGCCGACGTACTCGGCCAGCCAGTCGCGATAGCGCGGCTCGCCGGTCAACAGCCAGGCGTTGGCGATCAAGCTGGTCACGCCGAGGTTGGCAGCCACGTCACCTTTGCCGTAGCATTCGTGGATCACCTCGCCCATGCGCCGCGCAAGCGCCGGGTCTTTCAGATCGTCGAGCGTGTGCACGCCGGGCACGTCATCGAAGGGCAAGCCGTAGGGCTGCATCCATGGAGAGTATGCCCAGAGGCGATCTTCCGAATCGAAGAAGCCCCAGCGCGGCCCGCCGCTGCCGTTGTGCGGCGCGCGGATGAGCTTGTGGATCGGGTCGTAGTTGCCGGCGTGCGGATCGGCGTAGAGATCAGCGAAGCGCCGGGCACGCGCGACGTTCTGCACGTGCGCCGGATCGGCCAGGCAAAGGAAGTAGAAATAGGTGTAGTGCTCGCTCTGGTGGAACTGGTCGTAGCCGCGCTCGTATTCGTCCAGCACCGGGCCGAGCGCAGTGAGCTGGCGCGTGATGGCATCCCACTCGCGCTGCGCAGTCTCCAGAAACCAGTCGTCGCCGCCGAGCAGGTAGAGCAAGGGCCAATTGACGAAGGCTTCGTAGAAGTCGTCCACCCCGTCGCGCGTGTCCGGCCAGGTCGTTGCCCAGATCAATGTGCCGTCGTCGCGGGTGTATTTGTCGAGGTAAACCTGCGCCGCCGCG
>JANWYN010000013.1 GCA_025055235.1 Candidatus Roseilinea sp.
CGGCCATCCACCAGGACGCGGGCATCGCACGCCTGACGCGCGAGATCGTGCGGGCCGTGCTGGCGTCGGGCGCGCCGCATGAATTCAGCCTGTTCGTCATGGGCCGGCCTGCGCCCGGCGTGCCGCTCTCCAATTTGATGAACACGCGCGAGTTGCCGCTGCGCGTCTCGCGCGTGAACGACCGCTGGCTCTACCGGCTGTGGTTCCGCGCCCACGTGCGCGTGCCGGTGCAACTCTTCAGCGGCTCGTGTGACTTGTATCACGCTACCGACTTCGTGCTGCCACCACTGCGCGGTGATACGCCCGGCGTGCTGACCGTGCACGACCTCTCGTTCGAACGCGACCCCGACTCCGCACCGCCGCGCCTGATCCCCTTCCTCAAGCGCGTCGTGCCCGACTCGGCTCAGCGCGCGGCACACATCATCGCCGATTCGCACGCCACTGCACGCGATCTGACGGCGCTCTACAACATCCCGCCGGAGAAGATCACCGTCATCCATAGCGGCGTGGACGGGCGATTTACGCCCTACTGCGACACGCTCTACATGCAGCGTCGGCGCAACTACGTGCTGAAGAAATACGGCATCGGCGATGCGCCGTTCATCCTCACCGTTGGCACAATGCAGCGGCGCAAGAATCACCTGCGCCTGGTCCAGGCGTTTGCCAAACTCATCGGCACGACAACCGACTCGCGAATTCCGACGCTCGTCATCGCCGGCGGCAAGGGTTGGCTGTACGACGAGGTGCACGACGAGGTGCAGCGGCTTGGCTTGAGCGAGCGTGTCAAGTTCATCGGCTACGTGGAGGACATGGACTTGCCGCACCTGTATCGCGCGGCGTCGGTCTTCGCCTTTCCTTCGACCTATGAGGGCTTCGGCCTGCCGCCGCTGGAGGCGATGGCGAGCGGCGTGCCGGTGGTCACCTCGAATGTCTCGTCGCTGCCGGAGGTGGTCGGCGATGCCGGCTTGCAGGTGGACCCGCTGGATGTGGACGCGCTGGCCCGCGCGCTGGAACAGGCGCTGAACGACGAGATTTGGCGGCGACACTGCATCGCGCGGGGGCTGGCGCGCGCGGCGCAGTTCACCTGGCAGCGCGCCGCCGAGCAACTGCTAGGCGTATATGAGCGCGTCTTGCGGCAGTAGAATCACCGGCATGACCCTGCCGGTCACCGATGAACAGCTTCAGGCACTTCGCGCGCGCATGCGGCGCGAGCAAGCGCGTGCGGCGAAACGGGCTGCCGAAGCGCGCGCCTACTTGCCTGAGATCGTGCGCATCCTGGTCGAGCGCTACGGCGCGACGCGCGTGGTGTTGTTCGGATCGCTGGCGCGCGGCGACTTCGATGAGGATTCTGACATAGATATCGCCGCCGACAACCTCGCCGGCGTTCGGCTGTATCAGGCGATGGGCGAGCTGAGTCGCAACGCACCATGCTGGGTGGACTTGAAGCCTTTGGACGAGCTGCCGCCGGCCTTCTGTGCGCGCGCGTTCAGGACGAGTGAGGTGCTGTATGACCGTGTTCAAGCCGGAGCAGCTTGAACTGCTGGCTGCCGACATTCGTGAAGAGTCCGCTCAGCTCGACAAAATCGTGCAAGGTGTTCGGGAAGTGTTGGCGCTCACCGAGGAAGACCCTGCACGTCGTTACATCTACATAGAAAGCCTCGCCCTAAAGCTTCAGTCGTTCTACACCGGCTGCGAGCGCGTCTTTCGTGTCATTGCCAATGAGCTGAACGGAGGGTTGCCGTCGGGCAGCGATTGGCATCGCCGGCTGTTGCAGCGTGCGTGCATTTCATATCGTGATCGTCCGCAGATCATCGCGAAGACAACCGCCGATTCACTTGAGGACTATCTCGCATTTCGCCATGTTGTGCGGAACGCATACACCTTTGACTTAGATGCCACGCGTGTCGAGGAGCTTGCGCGCAGCTTGCCGAAAGCGTTCGACGCGTTCTCGCACGACTTGCAGCGATTCATCGCCTGGCTGGAGGAGACCGCCGCTCGGCTGTCGGCCCAGTGATCGCTTGACGTCATGGATGAAACTGCCCCCTCACTTCGCCTGCGCGACCTGCCGGTTGGTGCGCGCGCTTGGGCGCTGGGCTTGAGTAGCGAGCAGGCTGACGCATTGCGCACCGGCCTCTCGCTCGAACAAGCCGATCACATGATCGAAAACGTGATCGGCCTGTTCGCCTTGCCACTAGGCGTAGCGCAACATTTCGTCGTGAACGGCCGGGCGATCGCCGCCGTACCGATGGCCATCGAAGAAGCCAGCGTGGTCGCCGCGTGCAGCTACGCTGCCAAGCTGGCCCGTGCCGCCGGCGGCTTCACCGCGGGCAGCAGCGCGCCGATCATGATCGGCCAAATTCAGGTGCTGGACGTGCCGGACATAGAAGCGGCGCGCGAGCGCATCGCTGCCGAGGCCGATGCGCTGATCCACTGGCTGAACCACGACAATGCTTCGACGCGCAGCCGGCATGCGCGCGCCGTGGGAATCGAGACGCGCGCGCTATCCGGCCCGCCGTCCATGCTCATCGTGCACGTGCTCTACGACTGCGGCGATGCCATGGGCGCCAACCTGATCAACACGGCGTGCGAGGCGCTCGCCCCTCGCATCGCGCAGCTCGCCGGTGGGCGCGTGAATCTGCGCATCCTCTCCAACCTGAGCGACCGGCGCATGGCCTGGGCGACCTGCACCATCCGTGCCGAGCTGTTGGCCGCGCGCGCCGACAATGCGATCCCGCCAGCGGAGATCGTCGCGCGGATCGTCGAGGCATCGCGCTTTGCCGAACTCGATCCCTATCGCGCTGCGACGCACAACAAGGGCATCATGAACGGGATTGATGCTGTGGTAATCGCCACCGGCAACGACTGGCGCGCCGTCGAGGCCGGCGCCCATGCCTACGCTGCGCGCGACGGCCGCTATACGGCGCTGGCGACTTGGCGCGCGAACGACGCAGGCGACCTGGTTGGCCGCATCGAGCTGCCGCTGGCCGTGGGCATTGTAGGCGGGGCGACGCGCGTTCACCCGACGGCGCAGCTTGCATTGAAGCTGCTTGGCGTGCAGACGGCGCGCGAACTGGCCGAGATCATCGCCTGCGTTGGGCTGGCGCAGAACTTCGCGGCGATCCGCGCGCTGGCGATGGAGGGGATCCAGCAGGGACACATGACGCTACACGCGCGGCAGATTGCCATTGCTGCCGGCGCGTCCGGCGATGATGTCGAACGCGTCGCCGCACAGCTCGTCGCCGAGGGGAACATCCGGCTGGAGCGCGCAAGGGAGCTGATCAGGCGCGATCCTTCGCTTCCTGCTTGAACGACGCGCGGGCCAAGATGCCACGCGCCAGCAATGCCTGCTCGATGGCCAGCTCGATCGCGCGCTGATCTTCTTTGCTGACCACCGCTTCCTCGTGTGCCGCTTTCAAGATGAACGGATAGCCGCCGCCTAGGCGGGCATGGCGATACAGCACGGCGCACAGCACGCCAATCTGGGCTGCGCCAGCGCACCACTGCGGCGCTTCGATGCGCGCGATGATCGGCCGGCCCGGCTCGCCGAAGTTCACATAGCACGCGCGCATGGCATGTACGCCCAGATATTGGGGCGTGTTCACCTCCCAGCGCGGGTCGAACAGCGCCGTGCGACGCGCCGGCGCCAGCTCGTGCTCCAGCAAATGCCGGTCGAAGACGCCGCCGATCTCGCGCTCGCGTTCGCGCAGCGTCCGTTCGGTCACCGCCTCTGGGGACAGGCCGGCCAAAGCGCAGGCGCGCGCGATGCTATTGCTGTTGGGGCGATCAATGTAGCCGCACACCCATGCGCCACAATCGCGCATGATGCTTAATGCAGCTGTGAGCCGTTCGAGCAGTTGCTCGGCGTCATGCGCCAGGTTGCGCGAGGTGAGCAGTGCAAATGGGACGAGCGAGCCATCGGCGACGAGCACGGGCTGCAGGCCGGCATCGCGCGCCATCCGGCAGGCGTCCGCCATCAGCTCGATCTCCATCAGGTCACGTTGGTTGACGACTTCCGCAGGCGGCTTGAGTTCGCCGGTGCGTTCGTCGAACAGGTCGCTCTCCTCGATCAAGCGTGAAGTTTTGAGGCGTCGCAATTGCTCGACCAGTGGATGGCGAGGTTCGCCGTATACGAGGGCAGCGCAGCCGGCTTGCACATAGGCGAAGACGAACGGCTTGTGACGGTCGGGTAGGATTTGCGAGCCGTCGGCGGCGATCAGCGCGTAGCGCGCCGGTTCTTGGCCGAAGGGGAACTGTTGATTGATCGGCTCACCGGCGTCGAACAGCGCGCCGGCCCAGCGCAGGCCGGGGACTCGCGCAGCAGTGCGGCATGTCTCCAGCAGCGCATCGGCGTGGGCGAAGCCGGTGCGTAGCGGCACACATAGCTGCGCCAGCCCATCCTCACGGCGGCGACGCGCTTGCTGATAGACCTCTGCGTAGTCGGTGATTTGTTTGCGAAGCGAAGAAACGTCGAGCGGCATGAGTAGACAGGATTGACAGGATTGACAGGATTTGCAGGATGAACGGGATGAGTTTCAACTGCTCGATTGGCTGGCTCGGGGACAATAGACGCGATACTTGTGACGGACTTCGACTGAGGGCCCGAAGTTGATCAAGAGGCCGTCATCAATGCCGGTTGCCGTCAGGTAGTTGACCAGTTGCACTTCATGTTCTACGGCCAGCTTCTGCACTGCTTTGATCTCCACAATGAGATGGCCTTCGACGAGTAGATCGGCGATGAAGTCGCCCACGACCTGGCCGCGATAGCGAACCTGAATCGGCACTCGTTGTTGAACGCGTAAGCCCTCCGCTTCCAGGTCGAGCCGGAGTGCGTTCTCATACACCTTCTCCAGATAGCCCGAGCCGAGCGCGTTGTGTACACGAAAGGCACACTTGATCACGATCTCCGTCAACTGTTTGATGTCCATAGTTCCTCCTTTTCGACTGGATTTACAGGACTAGCAAGATTATTGATCCATCCTGTCAATCCTGTTAATCCTTTCCATGGTGTCGCATTTGACGGGATTTACAGGATTCACAGGATTGGGTATTTGAACCTAATCTTGTCCATTCTGTTAATCCTGTCTATGCAGCACTTCGGGGTTGATCGGAGTGAGTGGCGGCTTGCCGGTGAGCACATTGACCAAGTTCTGCGCGGCCAGCGTGGCCATGGCGGTGCGCGTGCGCAGCGTGGCACTGCCGATGTGCGGCGTGCCGACAAAGTTGGGCAGCGCGAAGAGCGGGTTGTCCTTGGGCGTCGGCTCCACCTCGAACACGTCCAGGCCGGCGGCCCATGGCCGGCCGCGCTTCAGCGCCTCCACCAACTCGGCTTCTTTCACCACGCCGCCGCGCGCGACGTTGACGAACACGGCGGTGTCCTTCATCAGTGCGAACTCCCGCGCGCCGAACATACCGCGCGTCTCGTCGGTGAGCGGGGCCGTCATCACCACGAAGTCGCTCTCGCGCAGCAAGTCATCGAAGGCGCGGTATTCGGCGCCCAGCGCCACTTCCAGCTGCGGCGCGCGCCGGCGATTGTGATACAGCACGCGCATGTTGAAGGCCTTCGCCCGACGGGCTACGGCTGCGCCGATCCGCCCGGCGCCAACGATGCCGATGGTCGCGCCATACACGTCTTGACCGAGCATATAGAAGGGATGCCATGCGCCCCACTGGCCGGCCTCCATCGTCTTGTGCCCCTCGACCACGCGGCGCGCCGCAGCCATGAGCAGCGCCCAGGCCACGTCGGCAGTAGTCTCGGTCAGCACATCTGGCGTGTTCGTCGCCAGCACGCCGCGCTTGGTCAGCGCCGGCACGTCAATGTTGTCGTAGCCCACGGCCATGTTGGCGACGACCTTCACGCGCGGCGCGGCGTCGAGGAACTCGTCGTTGATCTTCTCACTCGGCATCACGAGCACACCGTCGGACTGCGCCGCCTCGCGCAGGAACACGTCGCGCGGGGCAGCCATCAAGTCGTCCCAGATGCCGTAATCACAGGCGGCCGCAACAATGTCAATCGCAGGTTTGGGGATGCGTCGGGAGATGAACGCGCGTGGTTTGGACATGGCAGATGACTCAAGGATGGATTTCCGGCGCGAGTGTAGCCGCACCGATGAGGGTGTCAAGAATCACCCTCATCACCTTCTGATAACATTCGGCATGCACTGAGCGCGCCTTTGCATGACCGGCATACCCCTCCAGCCTTCCCGCCTTCCGACCCGCACGATCGCGCGTGCTGCGCTGATCGGGCTGGCCGTCATCATCGTGATCGGCCTGATTATCGCGGCCGGCCCGGCGCTTATGCCGTTCATCTTCGGCTTGGCGCTGGCTTACCTGCTGATGCCGGTCGTCAACTGGCTGAACAAGTGGCTGCCGCGCTGGACGGCGATCCTGCTGGTGTATGCCGTCGGCCTGCTGATCCTGGCTGCGTTGTTGATCTTCCTCGCGCCGCCGCTGGTGAATCAGTCCATCCGGCTGGTGGCGAACATCGCCCGGCCGGAAGTGATCGAGCGGCTGATCGAAGACATCGTGGACTGGTATCACGCCAACGTGCCGCCGGAATTTCAATCTCCGCTGGAGCAGATGGTGCAGAACAGCCTGCCGGCCATCCAGGAGAACCTCAGCAGCAT